>JBFWSD010001067.1:0-3256 GCA_050248575.1 Gemmataceae bacterium | reverse complement strand
CTTCTTGGTTGCCGCGGCACGCCAAATCGTATCGGCGGCGGAGGCGAGAAGCCCGGCTTCTGGGCTTCGCGAGCTCCTTCGTCCCTGCTGTTTCAGAAGCCGGGCTTCTCCGGCGGCCACCTCACAGGTTCGTATAGCGAAAGGCCGGGCCATCATCCATTCGCCGCGCGGACCAGCAAGTCGGGCACCGGCTTGCCGTCCTGGTCGAGTTGCCACGCGGCCACCCAGTTTTCCCAGGTGATGGGAGTCTGGCGGAACGAAGGCAGCGACTCTTCACCGCTCTCGGTGGGCAGCAAGCGCGTGCGAATCTGGAAGGGGGCCAGCCCGGTGGCCTCGACCACGTGCTCCCAGACGAACTCGACGCCAGCCAGCTGGTAGCAGCCCATCAGGGCGGCCAGCACGGCCTGGCGTTGCGGGCGTTCGAGACGTTCGAGCAGCGCGGCATCGTCGATCATGGCAACCAGGCGGCCCGAGATTTCCGCCAGGGTGAACTGGAAACTGGCCCCGCGCTGTGCCGGGCTGCCCAGCTTGACCTGGACCGCATCGGTCGTGAGGTGCAGGTGAGCCAGCTCGAGCGGAACGGCTTGCATGGCACGGCTGCGGCGAAGTATGCCGAGCAGCTCGCGTTCGACAAAGTGATGGATCGCCTCATCGAGATGATGCAGGTGCTCGAGCTGAATCTCGAGTCGTTTATGGGTGCCCGCCTGGCGTGCCTCGCGGGCCGCCGCGCGGATACGGGCAAACAGCTTGGGAATCGTTCCTGAGTGGATCCCGGGCCGCAACAGGCGGGTCATCGTTTCACCATGGTGGCCGATGACCACCGGGCGCAGCTCGCGCGGGCGGTTGGCGGCGTATAGCTTCCAGTTCTCTTTCAGTTCCCAGACCAGGTAGCCCGCCAGTCCGGGCAGGAAAAGGATAACGACACCGCCGATGGAACGGGCCAGCGTATCGCCAAGGTACGGCCCGAGCTCTTTCTTGAACAGCCCGTCGATGACCAGGAAGAAAGGGAGCATGAGCTTGGCCGCCACGGTGACTACCGGAAAGTGCTTGATCGGGTTGAAGGTGGGCTCGACGAACAGGTTGACGAAGATGCGGATGACGTAAGTGATGCCGCGCCAGCAGACGCTGAGGATGCCTTTGAGCACGAGGGCGAGCTGCCCTTCGCCGCTGCGGAAACGCAGCCATTCGTCGACGGTATAGAGGAAGCGCTCGCACAGCTCGACGAAGTCGCGGAACAGGTCCATGATCAACCAGAACAGGCCGAGGAAAATATTGGTGCGGACGAAGCGCCAGGAAGTGACGGCGCGATCGGTGAGCGATTCTTCGAGGTCGCGGCCCAGGCGGGAGTTGACCACCAGCGCAAAGATGACAGTCAGCACCAGGAAGCCGGCCAGGGTCTGGTCGCGGTCGACGCCGACCAGGGGCAAGAAGATCGAAAGAGGGGCGGCGATCAACGCGGGTTTGAGCACCCAGCGGCCCAGCCCGCGCGTGAGCGGATGGTCGAGGACCAGCCTCAGCGCCGGAAGTTCGTGCAGCATGTGGGGCAGTTTGAGCACGAGCCAGCGCAGCCCGCGCCAGCTGGCGCGTAGCCCATCCAGCACGCGGGCACGAAACGCGGGCACGTGCATCACGGCAAACAGGAACAGCCCCAGTAGCGTGAACGAATAGGGATTCAAGAAGCGGGGCAGGCGGTGGCCCCCATGCTCGCCGACTTGCGACGGCGTCTCTTCACCCACTGCCTCTTCGGTCGCAGCGAAGAGTGCGACAACCGGTTCGGCCAGGTGTTGCAGCCCTTCCAGCGTGACGAAGGCACAACCAAAGGGCAGCAACAGGTAGAGAGTGAGCCAGCGGCCCGGTGGAGTGCCGAACAGGAGCGACGAGGCGCGTTGCTGTTCGCGCAGGTAGATTTCGCCCGGGTGATAGACGCCGTCGAGGGCACGGGCCAGCCGGGCGTTTGCCTGTAGCAGGCAGTCGCCGCGCATCAGTTCGGCCGGCCCCGACAGATCGTCGAGCTTGAGTTGATTGCGCGACAGCGCATCGCGCAGATCGCCCATGTTCAGGTAGCCCCGCAGCACGATGCGATCGAGCAATTCCTCGACGAGCTTGGCGCGGGCATTCTCCTCGGGCAGATTGCGGGGCCGCAGGCCAACTTCTTCCAGCACATCCAGCAAGAGCTGACGGAAGCGCGTGCGCAGCGTGTTTTCCGCGTGAGATACGGCCCGATCGAGGAGCCGGGCCAGGTGCTCGCGCGTGTCATCGTCGAGCCGGCACGCGGGCACGCGGAGCCGTGCCCCGACGAGGTGCTTGAGCATGCGCACCTCGCGCTGCCCGGGCAGCGGCCGCTTGAACGGGCGGCGGCCCAGCGTGAACAACCAGCCCACCGGATCGAGGGCATGCACCGAACGCTCGTGATCCACGCAGACCTTCTGCAGGTCGTAGAGGAGTCGCGCCTCGGCGGGCCAGATGCCGCGCGCCGCCGGAGTCAGCAAGGCGGGCATGAGCGCGTGACACTCCTCACGTTGCTCCTCGTCCAGGCCAAGCGCTGCCTGCAAGCGGCCGACGAGCTGTTCGAGATGAGCCTCGGCGGTTTCGCGCAGCTTGGCGGCGCGCGCGTCGTAGCAGAGCTTGGCCGCGCGCGACAGCAAGAGGGCGGCACGCACCACGTTGCCAGTGGCAGCCTTGTGCTCGGCCCGCTCTTCGAGCTTGCGGGCAATGAACTTGTTCCGTTCCGCCTTGCTGGCCTTGGGCTGGGGTTGAAGCGGGCCGGGCGTTGCGGACAGCGGCGGCAACTCGGCCGGATGCTCGGGTGCTCCCTTCAGCCTGGTGGCGCGCAGGAGCGCGGCCACTTCGATGCCGCTACCGAGAAGCTCGTCGACGTCCGGGCGGCCCGCCAGCGCCGGAAAGAAGCGGGGCACCAGCGTCGGCATGAAGGCACGCATCTCGAGATAGCTTGCCGCCAGCTCGATGTACACGCCGCGCGGATCGTGATCGAGCAAGCGGTCTTCCTGTTGGAGCACCCGTTCCGCTTCTTCGACGGCAACGACGCCGAGGCGTTCGAAGCGCTCCTCGATTTCGCGGTCGGAGAGCACGGCCAGCTGCCCGGCCAGAGCCTGATGCACGCGGGCATGAAAGAGATAGCGCCAGCAGCGGAGGAGCAGCCGTTCGGCGGGCAGCGCGGCCAGCGACTCGGGCGAAGGGGCCGCCAGCAAGATGACTTGCTCGGGCAGCGTCCGCCCTTCCTCGAGGGCCAGTTCGT
>JBFWSD010001066.1:0-3263 GCA_050248575.1 Gemmataceae bacterium | reverse complement strand
GAGGGCCCCGACGCAGCTGCGGCGGCGGCGCAGCTCGCGCAGCAGTTCTTTCTGGAAGTCGAGGTCGCCGCCGCAGAACATCTCGTCCACGAAGAAGATGTCCTTGTGCGGGTCGATGGCCCGCACGGCCTCGATCTCGGCCAGCACGCGGGCGAGCGACTTGTGCCGCGAGATGCCGCCGAACATCTTCTGCACCGGGCAGAACTCGCAGCCCACCAGACAGCCCCGCGACGTCTGCACGGCGTGCAGGCAATACCGGCGGTGATCGATCAGATCGAAACGGGGCATGGGCACCGAATCCAGCCCGATCTCGCGTGAAGGGGGCGACCGGTACAGTTGCTGCAAGCGGCCCGCGCGGAAATCGTCGATGACTTGCGGGAAGATGCCCTCGGCCTCGCCCACCACGACCGCGTCGGCATGCTCGGCCGCCTCGTCGGGCAGGCTGGTGGCATGCACGCCGCCCAGGATCACCGGGATGTTGCGGGCCCGGAAGGCATCGGCGTAGCGATAGGCCCGCTTTGCATCCTTGCTCTTGAACGACAGGCAGACCAGGTCGGCGTCGGCGTTCAGATCAATGTCGCGGAGTTTCTCGTCGACGATCTCGATGTCCCAGTCGCGCGGCAGCATGCCCGCCAGCGTGGGCAGGGCCAGGAGCGGCACGAGGAAACGCCGCGACTCGGGCGCGTACCAGCACTGAGCCCAGCGATCGTCGCGGGCGTTGCCGGCCTCGACGAGCTTGACCCTCGTCATGATGCCCTCCAAGTTGGAGTCCCGGCTTTAGCCGGAATGAACAAGCCCCTACTGAATTCACGCCCCAACAGTCGCAACCGACGACCCTCGCAGTCCCATTCCGCCTAAAGGCGGTACTCCAACGGAAAGGCGGTACTCCAACGGAAAGGCGGTACTCCAACGGAAAGGCGGTACTCCAACGGAAAGGCGGTACGCCAACTTCATTCCGGGATCAGGAAACTGAAGTGATGGGCGGCGTGGATCAGGTGGATCTGCCGCCACTGTTCGGCGTCGATGTTGCCCAGGGCCGGGTGCGGCTTGAACGGGCCGGTGTGCGTTTCCACGCGCCGCAGCACTTCCAGAAAACGCCGCACCGATTCGGCGGTCGGCGTGTTCCCGGTCGGGCAGAAGGACGGATCGGGGCACTGCAGCCCTTGCATCATCTTGCGCGACCAGAGCACGTAGCGGATGGCGACCGGGCCGAGCACGCGCCGCCACAGCCAGTTCCAGTTGCCGAAACGGAAGCCGTCGAGCGAGCCCTCCATGACGGCGGTGAGGTGATCGCACATCTGGGCCAGGTCCCAGTTGCCCGCCTTGCGGTAGCCGCCCGACAGCAGCCGGTTGACCTCCTGGGCCACTTCGTCTTCATTCTTGAAATCGAGGGGCCGCCGCGCCAGTGGCGGATTCTCCACGGTAGCTTCACGAACCATCACTTCACCTCCTCGGGCTTGGTGTCAATCCAGGCACGCACACGCAGATTGGTGGGCAGGTCTTCCCCCTTCTCGATGTCGATGAGCACTTCGCGATAGTAGAGATCGCGGTATTCGCCGGGCACGTTGCTGCGAACGCTGTCGTCGCCCATGCGCGGCACAACCACGGCAACGGTGCCCGTGTATTCCTTGTCGGGCAGCCCGTCGATGGTGATCCTGGCGGGCAGCCCGGGCTGGACCTTGAAGGCATCGAGCTCTTCCACGAAGGCCCGCACGCGCCGCCGCGACAGATCGGCAAAGATGACCAGCGGTTTGTGCGTGGCCGGTCCGGCTTGCTGGCCGACCTCGGCCTCCACGGTGAGAACGCGTCCGGCCCGCGGCGCCTTGATGTAGGTCTGATCCAGGCGGGCGCGGGCCAGCTGGGCACTCGCCCTGGCCGAGGCCAGCCGCCCCTGGGCCGACTTCATGTTGAAGTAATGTTCGTCGGTCTCTTCGCGGCTGCCCGCGGCGCGGCTGAGCAAGCGCTGGGCCCGCGTCCAGTTGTTGTTGGCGCGGTCGAACTCGGCCTGGGCCACTTCCACCTCGGCCTCCGCCTGGGCGAGCTGCGCCGTCTGCACGTCGTTCTGCAACTCGGCGATGATGGCCCCGGCGGCCACGTCTTGATTGTCGCTGAAATGGATGGCGGCAATCTGGCCAGGAATTTCGGGCCGCAACGGCACCTCGCGCCCCTGCCCTTCGGTCACGCCGTTGGCCATGATGCGATCGTGATGCACGCGCGCCTTGGCGGGCCGCGGCGGCCCGGCATCCGAACGCGACCCACATAGAGCGCCACGCACGTGCCTAACAGCATGCCGCCCAGGATGGCCAGGTTTCGTATCGCTTTCATGAGACAGCCTCTTCTGGAATGACTGATTTCTAATTCCTCGGCAATCGGCATTCGGAATCAGTTAATGGATAACGGCATTTGCCGACGGCGACCCAGGCGCCGGTCCATGGACGACAGGGCCAGGGCGTGCTTTTCGGCTTCGGTGGCGAAGGCTTGCGTGAGCCGGCCGTTCTCCAGCCGCAAGATCCGATCGGCGAACGGGAAGATGCGCTCGTCATGGGTGACCACCACGAGCGTCTTCCGATGTTGCTTGACCAGGTCGGTCAAGAGTTGCAGGACGACCTGGCCGTTCTCGGCGTCGAGGGCCGCCGTGGGCTCGTCGGCAAACACGATGTCGGGATCCACCGCCAGGGCACGGGCCACGGCCACGCGCTGGCATTCCCCCGAGCTGAGCTGGGCCGGCTTCGAATGCACCCGCTGCGACAGATTCACTTGCCCGAGCAAATCAAGGGCGCGGGCACTCGCTTCCGTCAGGGACGTGCCACGCATGCACAGCGTGAGACGCACGTTGTCAAGAGCCGACAAGGTCGGAAATAGATTGAACGTCTGGAACACGAACGCCAGGTGTTGGCGGCGAAAGGCCGTGAGCTGGTTCGTGTTCATCCGGGAAACGTTCTGGCCCAGGATCTCGACGGTGCCCTCGTCAGCGCTGAGCAAACAGCCAATGATCGACAAGAGAGTCGTCTTGCCGCTGCCCGAAGGGCCGACCAGAAAAACGGTCTCGCCGCGGGCGATCCCCAGCCCCACGCCGCGCAAGATGGGCGTCTGCACGCTGCCCGTGCGGAAGCTCTTGTGCAAATCGCGGCCCAGGATCGCCAGCATGAACACCTCTGGTGTAATGACCAAGGACTGATTCCTATGCGATATCTGGCATGGCCCTCAACTTCGAAGGACCGACGCCGGATCCAGCTTATGGATGCGATAAAACGGCACCCATA
>JBFWSD010001065.1:0-3269 GCA_050248575.1 Gemmataceae bacterium | reverse complement strand
CGCGGCCATCGTCCAGGTGGGTGCGGAAGCAGGCTTTGCCTTCACAGGTGAGGAGTATCAGGCAGCGATAAAAGATGAACTGGAACGACAGCACGCCGCCGGCAAGCTATCCGAAGAGCAGCTCCTCAAGGTGGCGGGCGCCACCGTCTCGACTGCGTGGTTGCACCCAAGCGAAGGTACGAGCTAAAGGGATGACCTTGCCGGCGATGTTCACTTGCCCACCAGCTCCCGGGCACGTCCGAAGACGGCGTCGAACATGGGCTGCGTCAACTTCCCCGTGAAGGTGTTCTGCTGGCTGGGATGATAGGAGCCCACGAGCATGTACGGGGGCAGGACCGCTTCCGCCGCATGACCGAACTTCGGCTTCTTCGCCTGCTGCCCCGTGCTGGACAGCTCTTTCAGCACGCGCAGGGCTCCTTCCCAGGCGAACGAGCCCAGGCAGATCAGCACGCGCACGCTGTCGAGCAGGCGCAGCTCGTCCACCAGGTAGGGCAGACACGCATCGCGTTCCTCGATGGTCGGCTTGTTGGCGGGCGGCGCGCAGCGCACGCAAG
Source organism: Gemmataceae bacterium (assembly GCA_050248575.1). GTDB lineage: Bacteria > Planctomycetota > Planctomycetia > Gemmatales > Gemmataceae > JBFWSD01. The sequence continues at coordinate 2,715 of JBFWSD010001065.1, read as the reverse complement.
CGCTGATGTAGCAATCGCGCAGCTCCAGGCCATCCTGGCGATGCTTCGACTCCGGCTGATTGGCGAAGCCGGCTCGATGGAGCGCGCCATAAAGCCAGTCCCCCGAACGATCGCCGGTGAAGACGCGGCCCGTGCGATTGCCGCCATGCGCGGCCGGGGCCAGGCCGACCACCAGCACGCGCGCCCGCGGATCGCCGAAGCCGGGCACCGGCTTGCCCCAGTATTCTTCGTTGCGGAAGGCCGCCCGCTTCTCCCGCGCTACTTGCTCGCGCCAGTCGACCAGCCGCGGGCACAGCCGGCACGCTTCGATCCGTCGCGTCAACGCCTTCAGTTTCTTTTCGTTCATCTGCAACATCATTTCTTGGGTGAAGAGCCCGGCTGCCGACAGACAAGGGTGACACGTACTTCACCCCCGCCCGGCGTATCATCAAGAAGGACAGGGCAGCGTGCACGCCATGAGCATGGTGCACCATGAACCGCTTGCACACTCGGGAATTGGCGATTTTGGCCCTAAATACTTAAATCGTAACGAGTAAGGGCAAGTTACACAAACCCGTCGCTGTGCAACGGAAAGTGTGCAAGGGGCCCTGCGGCCGGGAAGCTGTCCGCGGCGAACCGCGTAACGACCATGGGCAATAGTATTTGTGCCGCGCCAACAAATCGACGTTCTGCTGCGTTGTGCAATGTGGCCAAAGAACTTGACTGGGGCTGCCCGTCGGCCACAATGGAAGAGGTTCTGGGAAGACACGGGGCACGCTGAAAGTGGGGTTGCGATGCCGATCCGTTATCGTTTCTCGCTCGTCGCGCTCGTCGCACTGGCCGGGCTCGCCGGCTCCGTTCGCGGCGACATCATCATCTTCAAGGACGGCTTCTTCATTCACGGCAAGGTCTCGCAAGACGGTGAGACCGTCGTCGACAACGGCCAGGCCTTCACCGTACCGTCCGGGCCGTTCTTCATCATCGACTTTCCACGCCGCATCTCCTTCAGCCGCCTCCAGGTGGTGGAAGCCAATCCCAAGGAGCTCAACCGCGAGCCCATGGTGCTCACGCGCACCTCGGGCCGCTTGCCCCAGCCCAAGCCCATCTATCCGCTCATCGACCTCCTCGGCACCACCCCCTTCGACGACAAGGGGGAACGCCTCTTTCGCATGAAGATGCCCAACGGCAAGGAGATCGACATCGAGCAACGCTGGACCGTGCTGACGCCGCAGTTCGTGCGCGTGGAAGCCAAGCGCTACGTGTGGAACTCGTATTATCGCACGAGCGAGCTGGGCCCGGAGCTGGTGCGTTCGATGCTGGTGGCCCACCCGACCATCCAGAAGCAGCCGGAAAAGGATCAGCTCTTCCACGTGGCCCGCTTCTTCGGGCAGGCGGGCTGGTACGACGAATCCGACAAGGCCCTCGACGAGCTGGCCAAGAAATTCCCCGACGAGAAAGAAGGCGTGGCCCTCGCCAAGAAGCAGCTCGTCTCGCTCAAGCTCGGGGCCCTGATGCTGGAGATCGAGAACGCCCGCCGCGTCGGCCGCCACAAGTGGGCGCAAAAGGCCATCGAGGACTTCCCGCGCGAGCAGGCCGACATCGACCTGCTCACCAGGCTGCGCGTGCTGCAAAGCAAGTACGAGCGCGAGAATGAACAAGCCGACAAGGCACGCCGCTACCTCAACGAGCTTGCCCCCAAGCTGGTCGATCCCGATCATCGCTTCCTCAACGAGGCCGCCGGCGTGATCATGCACGAGATCACCAACGACAATGTCTACCGGCTGTCGCCGTTCATCGACCTGGCGGAGCAATCGGAGCGCGACCTGAAGAATGGCCGCAAGCCCCTCAACAGCACGCCGCAGCTCTTGGCCCTGGCCACCAACGCATGGCTGCTGGGCAACGCCGATTCAAACATCGAATCGGCCGCCAAGTCCTGGGCGGGCCGCCGTTTCCTCATTGACTATCTGGCCAAGCCCCAGCAAGGGGACCGCCTCATCGATGAACTGTCGAACCTGAAGCATGGCACGCCCGCCATCGATGAACTGGCCCAGATGCTCAGCGTATTGCCCCCGTTCAATCCCGAACCGAACAAGCAAGGCGTGCTCAAGCTGACCGCGCCGTCGGATCGGGTCAAGGGCACGGAGTACCTGGTGCACCTGCCCCTCGAATACACGCCGCAGCGCGCTTATCCGGTGGTGGTGGCCCTCTATCACGATGACGGCCCAATGGCCATGCTGGAACGCTGCAAGGAACAGGCCGCCAAGAATGGCTACATCCTGGCCGCGGTCAACTGGGGGGGCGACATCTTCCAGCGCCGCTACAGCTACACCGAGCAAGAACACGACGACGTGTTGACCGTGATCCGCGACCTGCGCCGCCGCTTCCGCGTCGACTCCGACCGGATCTTCCTGCTCGGCTACGGCGAAGGGGGCAACATGGCCCTGGATGTTGGCCTGTCGCATCCGGGTCAGTTCGCCGGCGTGCTGTCGATGAACGGCACCACGCGGCAGCTGGGCGAGCGCTTCCCGTGCCAGTTCGTCGAACGCTACACGCACAACGGGCAGTATCTGCCTCTCTATCTGGTCAACGGTTCGCACACGGGCGATCACGCCAAGTACTTGCAAGAAACCTTCACGCGCTGGAGCCAGCTGGGCCACCCGGCCCTGCACGTGGAATATCAGGGCCGCGGCCTGGAATGGTTCGGCGCGGAACTGCCCACCATGTTCGATTGGATGG
>JBFWSD010001064.1:0-3273 GCA_050248575.1 Gemmataceae bacterium | reverse complement strand
GTGGCGCCGCCGATGATCGGCCCGCCGAGCACGAACTGCACCACTTGCGGACCGATGATCGGGATGCGGCCCGCCGCGGCGGTCGCCACTCCCACGCCCCAGTAGGCGTCCTGGTCCCAGCGCAGGACCTGGCCCGAGAAGGCCAGCCCCAGCGTCAGCAAGAAGAGGATCACGCCGACCATCCAGGTCATCTCGCGCGGATACTTGTAGGCTCCGAACAGGAACACCTGGGTCATGTGCAGGACCATCATGACTACCATGCCGCTGGCGGAGTAGAAGTGCAGGGCACGGATGAACCAGCCCAGGGGCTGCTTGGCCGGGTCGGTCATGTACACCAGGCTGGCATGGGCGCCCTCGGCGGAGGGGACGTACATGGTGGCCAGCAGCACCCCGGTGAATAGCTGCACCATCAGCAGTGTCATGGTGGCGCTGCCGAACACGTACCACCAGCGTGCGTTGCGCGGCACGGGATGGAAGAGCATCGGCCCGACCACCTCGCTCAGTGCGAGGCGGCTATCGATCCAGGTCCAGACCTTGCCCAGTCGGTTCATGGGTCGCTCCGCAGGCTGGTAAGTGGCGAGTGGCGAGTGGAATCAGACCACTCGCCATTCACCACTCACTTCTAACCCTTTTCATCGGGCCGCAGCGTGTTTTGCAAGGTGGGCATATGGCCCCCCTTGACGAAGATGCGGCCCTTCTCGAGTTTCCATTCGTAGTGGTAGAGGCCGCGCGGGGGCGGGCCAGACGCATGCGCGCCATCGGCGTAGTAGACGCCGCCGTGGCACGGGCACATGAACAGCCCGGCGCCATCGAACCACGACACCGGGCAGCCCAGGTGCGTGCAGTTCACGGCCAGCACGGTGAACTGGTTTTCGCCCAGATTGCGCACGTAGGCGGCCACCCGCGCGGTCATGCCGTCCCAGGGCTGCGTGACCGGGTTCACGTAGGTGACCAGCTTGGTTTGCCCGACCGGCACCTCGTCAACGGCGCACAGGTCGATCCATTCCTCGCGGCGAACATTGCGCACGGGGGCAATCAGGAAGCCGAGAATCGGGATCCCGGCGGCCATCGCGGCCAGGCCCGCCAGCAAGACGCTGAAGAAGCCCAGCAGCCTGCGCCGTTCCGGGCTTGGTTCCGGCGGCAACTCTTGTGCTTCGGGTTTGTCGGTTGTTTCTGGATGTTCCATCGCACTCATCTCTTCTTCGGTTGCGGTGTACGCCAGGAGATCAACAGGGCCATCAGGTCGGCAATGTCCTTGTCGGTCAGTGGCTTGAAGTTGGCGGGACGGCCCGCCGTACCACGGAAATCAGGCATGTGCGTCTTGCCGTCCTCCAGGGTCAGATCGGGTCGCCCGGTAATGATGATGCGCCGCAGCATCTGGTCGCTCATCAGTGCCAGCAGGTCCGGGTTGTCGAGCGTGCGCTTGCCGGAATGGCAGTCGGCGCAGACGCTCTTGAAGAGTTTCTTGCCCGCCTCGAGATTGCCAGAGGCGGGATCGGTGACGCGATAGGTAGGGAATGGCCCTTTGAGCTTGGCGTCGCCCCAGCGGCCCCGGATGCCCTTGATGAGGATGTTGACCTGTTCGTCGGTGAGCGGGCCGCCGCGCACGCCATTCTGTTCGAGTCCCACGCCCTTGACGGCAAAGGCCGGCATCAGCGTGCCCGGTCTGCCTTCCGCGATGACCTTGCGCAGATCGTCATCGGAGACGATGGCCAGGAACAACGGATCGCTCAGCGGAGGGGCAGGGCCGAACCGACCATCAGCGTCCTTCTCTGCCTCGCTCAGCTGGGAATAGTTCTCATCCGGTTTGATCAGTGCGCCGTGACAGGCCTGACAGTTCTGTTCATAGAGCTTGATGAAACTGGTGATCTGGGTGGGCAGCGGTTCGTGCTCGTACAAAGGAAACTCGCCATTGCGCGCGGTCAGGAGGGCAGGCTGTCCACAGCCCGCACTGGCCACGAGCAACAACATCAGGATCGTCATGCGAACGGCCTGGTACATGTCGAGACTCCCGACTTCACTGCGGATTGCCACCGTTGCCCGAATCAGCGCTGGCGGGCGGTTCGGCCTGTTCCGGCGCTGATTGCTCTCGGCCACCAAATCCGGAGGGCACGGCTTCGCCTAGCTGCTTTACATGAACCATCTCGGAGCGCATCACCACCACGCCCGCGGCAATGCCGTATACAAACTGCGACGTGATGAATGCGGGCCAGTGCACCAGCTTCACCAAGGTCGGATCGAGGAGCCTCATGCCGCTGAACAGCATGCCGGTCCACAGAAACGGCGCGACGATGCCGCCCCAGAACAGGGCGTTGCCGGGCAGCATGGGCAAGATCACGCCATACATCAGTCCGAGCCCCACCGACATCACCAGGTGGATCAGCAAGCCGAGCACCAACCACAGCGCATTGAACTGGTTGAGTTCGGTCAGCGTCTGGTCCCCGGGCCAGAAGATGCTGACCAGGGCGTTGATCGGGAACCAGATCGTGCGCGGCTCGCTTTCCCAGCCGAGGTTGACGAAGAAGCCCATCGAGCTGAGCACGCCGTAGATGAGGGCGGGCACGGTCATGGCGATGCCCCCCACCAGGCCTCCCTTCACTCCCGCGGAATAGGGGTGGATCTTCTCGGGCACGCTGAGACGGTGGCCCGGCAAGCCCGGTCTGAGGTGCTTGACCGCGCCCCGTTTCTCCACGATCGCTTTGGGCCGGTCGGCCTCCGGCACCTTTTCCTGGTGGTACTCGCCAAGGGCCGGCACGAACACTTGCTTGAACCAGCCCGCGGCCGCCAGCAAGAAGATCCCCACGCCGAGAATCGAAAAGACCAGGTTCGTGACCAGCCCGGCAAACATCAGCGTCACCGCCAGGGCCAGCACGATCGGCCAGTTCGTCGGCTTGGGCAACTCGACCGCGTTGTCGTGATGTTGTTGTTCGCTCATAGGCGTCAATCGTCCATTGTCAGTCACATGCCATGGGTGATCAGCTATCTGCCGACGATATACACGATCGTGAACACGAAGACCCAGACCACGTCGACGAAGTGCCAGTACCACGAGATCAGGTCGACATTCTCGACGCGGTGTTCCGAGACCTTGCCGGCGACGGCGAGGCCAAAGACCACGCACAGGAAGACCAGCCCGAGCGTCACGTGGAAGGCATGGAAGCCGACCAGCGTGTAATAAGTCGTGCCAAACAGGTTGGTGGCGATCGTCAGGTCGTGCTTGTAGATCAGGCCGTACCATTCCTTGGCGGTGCCGAGCATGAAGAGCACGCCCAG
>JBFWSD010001063.1:0-3275 GCA_050248575.1 Gemmataceae bacterium | reverse complement strand
ACCGATCTCCTGGCGGAACTCGATGTCGTCCCGGGCAATCTCGACAAGCTTGCCCGAGACGTCGACGAGAGTCAGCCCTTTCCCGGTTTCCGCGCGGAGGATGCCGCGCGTTGACTTGCCGTCCACCGTGGTGATGGCCACCGCCTTGAACTCGGCCTTCACGTTGCGATTGGGCCAGAGCAACGCCTCGACGATCTCTTCCGGCTTGAGACAGACGCCGATGGTGCTGAGGTCCGGGCCCACGGTGCCCCCGCGCGTGCCGACCTTGTGACAGGATAGACACGCGGACGTTGGCAATCCGAAGAGAACGGCCCCGCGGCGGGCATCGCCAAGCGCCCGAGCTTCGGACAGCATCTCCTGCACGAGCTTGGGATCGTAGGCGGGCAAGCTCGCCGGCTTCGCTGCCCCTTTCTCGTCAGCGTCAACGGTGGAATAGATTCCTAGCAGGCTGACAGCAAAGGCCAGCACAAGTAGAGTGCGCGGCATGAATCGAAGCTCCTCAGCGGGTGCGATACTTCGGGCGCGGGCCAGCCTCCTTGCCCTCGAGCTGGGGCAGGATCCAGTCGAGCCCGTCCAGGTTGTCGCGCAGCCTGTCCTGCACGTCATCGTTGGTATGACCGATGATACCGATGGGCCCGCGGTAGCCGGAAGCGCGAATCGTTTTCAACAGGGCCACGTCGTGTTCGCCCGCGCCGAGCTGGAGGATCTTGGGCCCGTTGCTGTTCATGCCATTGAGATTCAGGCACAGAAGATAGGGCTTCATCCGCTCGAGGGCTTCCTTGAAATCTTTGATGTGCCCGTGGCCGTGATGAAGGTTGTAGACGATGCCGACATGATCGGCGCGGTGGCGCTCGCGCAGCAGTTTGCAAACAGCGACCATGCTGTCGGGCTCGCCGCCCCAGCCCCCATGATTGTAAAGGCCAAGCTTGCACTTCATGGCGGCCGTGCGCTTGACGAGGGGCAAGAGTTGCTTGGCCGCGGCCTCCACGCGATCTTCTTGCGTGGCGCCGCCCGGCGAACCGAGTGTCTGCCAGATCTGCGGATGCAGCTCGTACTTGGCGAACAGGTCGAAAGCCTTGTCGTGCGTGCCCCAGAAGGCGAACAAGTCGATCCCGTGCTTCTTGTATTCGAGGATCTCTTGCTCGAAGGTTGGCACGTGCTTGTCGCGCCAGTCGTAGGCCACCCTGGTGAAGCCGAGCTGCTTGACCATGGCGGCGCGTTCGGCCGGGCCGCGATTCTTGCCGTCGAAGGGGACGATGCACCAGGCGACGAGATTGTCGCGGCGAAAGACGTCGGGCTCCTCGGCCCGGCCGGGCTGGAGGACTAGCAAGGCAAGGACAAGCGCGCCGATGTTACGTCTCATCCGTTCTCCTCCTCATGCATGGCCAGCACGGCGTGCATGCGTTTTTCGATGTGCGCCGTCATGGCCTGCCGGGCACGCGGGCCATCTTGAGCCTCGAGCGCGGCGAGAATCTCGAGGTGTTCCTGATACGCGTGCGTCAGATTCTCCTGGCTGCCGCTGCTGCGGCAGAAGGCACGCACCAGGCGGCGATACTTGGTAATCTCGGCGCGAAGCCGTTCGTTGCCGCACGCGGCGGCCAGGGCATCGTGAAAGCGAATGTCGAACTCGATGGCGCGTGCGGGCCAGCTCGCGCTCTCCTTCAACGCGGCCAGCACCTGTGCCGACTCGCGCAGCGCTTCGCGCTCCTCGGGCGGCATGCGCCGGGCAGCCCGTTCCGCGGCGGCAGGCTCGAGCAGCAACCTCATCTCATAGATCTCGCGAATCTGCGCCGGGCCAAGCTGCACCACGCGCGCCTGCCGATTCGTCATCGGCTCGGCCAGCCCGTCCAGTACCAGGTGCTTGAGCGCCAGGTGCACCGGGGTGCGGCTGACGCCCAGTTCCGCCGCCAGAGCCACTTCGCTCAGCTCTGCCCCCGGGCCAAGTGCACCCGACAGGATCGCCTCCAGCACGCGCTGATAGACCGAATCCGCCAGCGACGACCGCGACAGAGGTGAGGTTGCCAGTAGTGCCATCGATCGCTTTCTTGAAAAGTAATCCGACTCAACGGGTCTCGGATGTCAGTTCCAGGGCAACTGTATTCGGGCCGGCGGTCAGCGTTTGCTGCAAGGTCGAGCGCGTATTGTACACCGCGGGAATCGTCTCCTCGAATTCCTCTTCGCTCCCGCCGCTGCCCGCACGGCCCGGCGCGACCTCGGGCAGGGTGATGGTCCTGCCCGTCTTCCTCGGTGCATAGACTTGTAGCTGATACGTCCCGGCGGGCAGACGCTCGATGGCAAAGGCACCGCGGGCAATCGTTGCTTCGATGGTCGCCCCTTCCGTGCTCTCGGCGGGCACGAAGCGGACAAAGCCCGCCTCGAGCGGCTGCCCGTTCAGCCTGGCCTCTCCCGTCACGGCGGCTTCAGGCTGGCCAGCACAGCCAACGACCACCATGCCAAGCGCTGCCATCAGCAAGCAACGCAGTGCAACCATGATGCTGCCTCCTCACCAGTCAGGGCCGAGCACTTCTTCATTGCGGGGAGTGAGCGCTTGCCACCAGGTCGCACCACTCACACTGGTCGAGATGGTCCGCACCGAGCCATCCGCCAGGGCAACCTGCATCACACCCGGGTGCCCTGACTGGGCCAGCGTGACATCGCAAGCGGTGAAGTATGGATTCGGCGCACTCTGGAACTTGGCGCTTGGCCCGACGCGGCCGACGTAGGGCGTGGTGCCGCTGCCTCCTTGCGCCGAGTAGCCCGTGGTGCCGGTGCGATTGCCCACGGCAAAGGTCGACATGAAGCCCAGATAAAGGTTGTTGTGTTGCCAGAGCGAGCCGTATGGGGTCCTGTCGCCCGGGTTCAGATAGGCCTTGCCGCACTTCTGGTACTTTTCCGCGAAGACGACCGTGTTGGAAGTGCCGTCCGCGATGCCGGTGAGGGTCATGGCCCCGTCCATGTTGCCGGTGTTGTCGCCCGCATCGGGATTGCCAAACACCTGGAAGCTGGCCGCGTAGGAAGAGGCCGTCCAGTTGGCATCGAACACTCCATCCGGCGCGGTCGGGTCCGTCGGGCAGCGAAAGATCAGCACGTTGGCGTGCCTCGTGAAGGTGTTACAGGACGAACCACTGGACTTCTCGTCGACGGCTGTATGCTCCACGAAGGGCAGGATCTCGGAGAAGAGAGACTTCCAGGTGCTGTCGTAACCGGAGGGGTTGCCCTGGCACAGGGCCGGGAAGCGGGCCCGCGTGTCATGGAAGCCATGCAAGGCGAGCGTT
>JBFWSD010001062.1:0-3277 GCA_050248575.1 Gemmataceae bacterium | reverse complement strand
CCTTCTTCGGCTCGGGCGGAATGCTGCTTACCTTTGGCCTCACCTGGCTGTGGCTCTGGATGCTCAAGGATCGGCATCGCCAGGTGCACGGCGAAGGGACCGCGGCGCTGGCCCGGCTGGGCAGCCGCAATGCCACGCGCAATCCGGTTCGCAGCCTGCTCACGGCTGGCTTGCTGGCTGCTTCAGCCTTCGTGGTGGTGGCCGTCGACTCATTCCGCCGCGAACCGGCGGGCGATTTTCTCGATGCGCAGACTGGCGACGGCTTCAATCTAGTAGCCGAGTCGAGCGTGTCCCTCTACCAGAACATCAGCACTCCCGAAGGGCAGGACGCCATGCCCTTCTCGGATCCCACGCGCGATGCACTCAAGGGCGTCGAGATCGCCAACTTTCGCATCCGCCGCGGGGACGATGCGAGTTGCTTGAATCTTTACAGCCCGGGCAAGCCGCGCATTCTCGGTGTGCCGCAAGCACAGATCGACAGCGTGCCAAAATCGCAGGCAAAGCGGAGGCAGCCCGTCTCGCTCATCAAGGGCATGCACTTCCAGGCCACGGCAGCCACCACACCCGAGGAGAAAGCCAATCCCTGGCTGCTCCTCGACCAGAAGCTGGACGACGGGGCCATTCCTGTCTTCGGTGAAGCCAACACCGTCATGTGGCAACTCAAGCTGCTGCAAGGCGTGGGGGGCACCTTCGAGATCCAGGACGAAACGGGCCGCCCGGTGAAGCTGCGCATCGTCGGCCTGCTCAAGGACAGTGTCTTTCAAAGTGAGTTGTTGATGTCAGAGGCCAACTTCCTACGCCTGTATCCCGCGCAACAGGGCTTCAACTATTTCTTGATCGCGGCCCCGCCCGAGCGGGCCGACAAAGTCACCCAGCTCCTGCAAGACCAGCTGGCCGATCGCGGCTTCATCGTCACGCCGGCCATCGACAAGCTGCGCGGCTACCTGGCCGTCGAGAACACCTATATCTCCACATTCCAGGCGCTGGGCGGCCTGGGCGTGCTACTAGGCGCCCTGGGCCTGGCCGTCGTGCTGATGCGAAGTGTCTGGGAACGGCGCGGCGAGCTGGCCCTGTTGCGTGCCCTGGGTTACCGGCATTCGGCCCTCGGCTGGCTGGTGTTCGCCGAGAACGCGTTCCTGCTGGCACTGGGCGTGATCGTGGGAACCTGTGCTGCGCTCCTGGCAGTGGCCCCGCACCTGGTCGGCCAGGGGGCCGCGCCTTCATGGTTGCGCCTGCTTGGCTTGCTGGTCGTGGTCGTCGTCGTGGGCCTGACCGCGGGCGGCCTCGCGGTGCGTTCGGCCCTCAAGACGCCGCTCCTGCCCGCTTTGCGAAAGGAATGATATGCCGAGTGCCGAATGCCGAATGGCAAGGCGACGACCGGTTGCGTATCTTGATAACAACATGCACACCACAAACGCTTGATCCACATTCGGCATTCGGCATTCGACATTCGGCATTAAGGAGGTAGTGATGTCCGAGAAGCACATGTGGCTGGTCTACGTGGCCCTGGCCGGGCTGTCCTGGGGCACGTACGTGCCCCTCATCTTCTACGGCGGCAACGAGTTTGGCGGCAAGCCCGGGGCACGCTTCCTGGCCATCCTGTGCGTCGGCGTCGCGTACTTCGTCATCGGTGTGATGCTGCCCCTGGCCATGTTCTTTTCGGGCAATGCGGAATGGCCGACCGTGACGAAGACCGGGCTGATCTTCTCGAGCCTGGCGGGCGTGGCCGGCGCAGTCGGCGCCCTGTGCGTCATCTTCGCGACCAAGGCAGCCTTCCAGTCGGCCCGCAGCTCCGGGCTGCCTGCGGATAGCTATAAGGTCTACATCGCACCACTTATCTTTGGGCTCGCGCCGGTCATCAATGTCATCGTCAGCTCGTTCTGGCATCCCAAGCCGGGCGAGGCCATGCATTTTGGCGTCGACCTGCCCGGCTGGAAGTTGTGGGTCGGCATCTTCCTGGTCGGCGCAGGGGCCGCGCTCGTCTTGTTCTCCAAAGAAGAAGCAGAATCGAAGAAGGTGGCGCATGGACCGAAGCCGGCCGCCGTCGCGCAGGCCCCAGCCCCCGATGCGCCGCTACCGGAGACGGGCCAGTGACTCCCGAGCAAGCGATGGAACGGATCAACACCGTGTGTGCCCACGCCTGGATGGTGCGCACCTTCCTCAAGCATGCCGACGAGGTCCAGGACGATGACGAGATGCTGGCCGTGCCGCGGATGATCTTCGACTTCATCCGCGCGCTCGAGCCAAGCCACGAACGGGGCGATGTGAAAGAATATCTGTTGCGCGCGTCGGGCAAGCTCGGCAAGCTTCGCCGTGTGGCCGAGTACTTTGCCCGCGAGTATCGCAACGTCTCCGACCATACAAATTTTCAGATGGCGGCCCTTTCGCTGTCGGCCTGCGTGGAGGAGATTGCCCGGGTACTCGAGGCGGTCAAGAGTGCAAAAACTCTTTCTGGGGTTGAACTTGCAGCTGAAGGCGGGGATAAAATGGAGGAAGAAGAGGGCTGATGCGCTTCCAGGAGCGCGGCCCGAAATCGTAGAATGGGTGAAAATCGCCGCGCCAGTGCCGTAAAGGAGAAGAGGGGAACGCTCGCGGCGCGTTCGACACCACCGCTGGAGGGTCGTGAATGCCGTTGCAGCCGTCAAGGTCGATGCACTTTGATTCCTGGGAAAAGCTACTGCAATGGTTGCCGGACGCGAACGAGAATCAACTGATGACGGTTTTTGTCTGGGCGGGAGACCAGCAAGATCCGACCAGTGACACCAGGAAGCTTGGTGAGGTTCGCAAGGAAGCCTTCGAATTGCTGGTAGAGCGAACCCGGGAAAGGTTGCGGCGCTATTTGCTGCAGCGGGCCCACTGTCACGACGCGGATCTGGCCGAAGACATTGTGCAGCAGGTGCTGATCAAGCTGTATCTTCGGGCCGAACAGTTCGATCCGCGGCGTTCCTTCTGGGGCTGGCTTTACCGCATCGCCAGGAACGAGTATATCGATGCCCTGAGGCGGCTTCGGCCCGGTGACGTCGGGCAGGGGCAAACAGGGCGGGTCGAGGAAGAGATGGCCGAGTGGCTTGCCAACCTGACGATCGATTCGGCGCAGCCCGACGCCGACATGATCGAGCGCGAGAAGCAACAGCAACTCGAACGCGCCATCGCTTCTTTACCCCAGTTGCAACGAACCATCGTCCGCCTCAAGGCCGAGGGGATCAAGGGTAAGGATATTGCCCAGCAGCTTGGCATCAGCCAGGCCTATGTCTCGCAGCTCTTTCACGAAGCTGGT
>JBFWSD010001061.1:0-3278 GCA_050248575.1 Gemmataceae bacterium | reverse complement strand
CGGACGGGAAGTGACCCACCCCGTCAACGGCTTCGGCCCCATCAAGCTCGAACGCGCGCCGAAATACCTGGCTCGAATCGTCGCGGCCGCCAACGGAGCCCAGCCCGTGGGCTCCGCATCAGGCATCCTCGAGTTCGCGATTCAGCCGGGCGAGAGCATCATGCTCAAGGTGAAGATCGAGCGAAACGGGTACAAGGGCGCGGTGTCCTTCGGCGGCGACGATTCCGGCCGCAATCTGCCCTTCGGCGCCTATGTCGACAACATCGGCCTCAACGGCCTGCTCATTCTGGAAGGTGAAACTGAGCGAGAGTTCTTCATCACCGCCGATCCACTCGTCACCAAGCAAACACGCTTGTTTCACCTTACCAGCAATTCCGGCGGTGGACAGTCGACACTTGCCGTGCTGCTCCGCGTGCGCCAACAGGATGAAGGCAGCAAATGAGCCTGGTTTGGCGGGGCTGAGCCTCGGGATCTGTAGGTTCCCATCAAATGGCGGGGGACATCGTCGAGTCCGCGAACTCGACGTCGCACAGCTGGCCGACGGCATGTAGCCGCTCCACTTCTGCCTTGATTTCTGCTTGATACTCTTCACCCGTGCATAGAAGCCAACATCTGCACCTACCGTGACGATGGCAGCCAACGTGGCTGCTTGTTCGCTGGTGGAGATATCGTTCAACCTCCCTTGCAGGGCCGCATCGGTGCAGAACTGTGTTCTTGTGGTTTGAGCGAACAGCTTCGGCTCAGGCTGCCGCTTCGGTTGAACTTGCCCGTTGGTCGCGGCGGCGAAGATCCCAGATCAATCCGGCCGAGGCCAGCACGGTCAAGAGGCCGTGGGTGGCATCGATTTCCCACCAGCGTACACCGTGGCGTGCGGCCTGCGGGCTGTGGTGATGATTGTTGTGCCAGCCCTCGCCCAGGGTCAACAGGGCTAGCAGAAAGCTGTTTCTACTGTCATCGCCCGTGGCGTACGCCTGCCAGCCAAAGGTGTGGCCGAAGGAATTGACGCAGTAAGTGATGTGGTTGGTGGCGAGCGTGGGAAGAAGCCAGCCCCAGAAGAGGAGCTGCGACACGGTCAGGTTCGTATCCGACGCGTAGGTTTGCAGGGCCAGCCCGGCCGCTCCGAGGCAAGCGGCGAAGCCCAGCGGCACGGCGAACGGGTGCCGGTTCAGCCAGCACAGCTCGGCATACTTCCGGAAATCCTTGACCAATGGTTCCTTGGTCGTGCAGTTGTCGAGGGCCATGAACCAGACCATGTGGCTCCAGAGAAAGCCCGCGTTGCGCGGCGAATGGGCGTCGGCGGGCTCGTCCGAATGCAGGTGGTGATGGCGGTGGTGCGAAGCCCACCAGAGCGGGTCGCGCTGCATGGCCAGGTTGCCGAGCAGCGCGCCGACGAGCTGGAACCAGCGCGTGGTCTTGAAGGAACGGTGCGAAAAGTAGCGGTGATAGAAGGCCGTGACGCCGAACCCCTGGACCAGCAAGACGGCGCCTGCCAGCAAGAGTGCCGGCAACGCCCAATCCACGAGGAACAGCCCGACGATAGCCACCGCGTGCATGAGCAGGAAGACGGCGAACTGTGCATGATTCAATCGCGGGGATCCGGCCAGCTCGTTCATACGGCAACCGTCCGTCCGCCTCAGTTCCAGATCGATCATTCCCGTGCGCGTTTCAAGCGCACGTAGGTAGTGCCACGCAGATGATCAGCTCATCGCCGCGGAAGGCATAGATCCCGAGTTCCGTGTAGCTCGCGCCAACAAACTCGATGGTCTTCGGGTTTCTGCTGGCGTCCATCGTGAATCTTGCAGAGTCTGTCAAGGCGTTGTTCTTGAGAGTGTAAGAGCTCATCTTTCCTGAGAATGCCACGCGTGCCTCGAGAAACTCGGCGTAGGGCTTGCCGTCGATTTCGCAGGAAACCACGACCCAGCGGCCCTCAACGCGCGACAGATCGCTATCTGGGCGCATATCGTCGAGCAGGGGAACCAGCACGGCCGACAAGAGTGCAAGGAACATTTACCGTCTCCTCGGTGTGCACACAGGCTGTCACTTTCACTCTTCGCGGACGCGTTCGGCGACCCGTTCGCGGAGTTCGCTGCCCGTCATGCGGAAGGCGGCGTCGTGCGGGCAGGCGTACACACAGCTGGGCTGCTGGTCGGGCAGTGTCGTACACAGATCGCAGGTCGTCGCCTTTTGCTGGATGACGGCAATCTTCTTCGACGGGTTTTCCGGATCGGGCCGCATCTCCTCGAAAGGATGCATGTTGATATTGCCGTACGGGCAATTCTCGGCGCACTTGCCGCAGCCGATGCACCAGTCCTCGATGATGATCTCGCGCGAATTGCGGCGGCGGATCGAGCCGACCGGGCAGCCCACCATGCAATAGGGATCGAGGCAGCTACGGCACGAACTGGCGACCAGGTACTTGTCGAAGCGCAGCCCTTCGCGGATCAGCCGCGTGACCCCGTCGTGCGCGTCGGCACAAGACTTGGTGCACTCGTCGCAGCGCGTGCAACGTTCCAGATCGAGGACCAGGAGGCTCTGCGCGTTCATCAGACCCTGACGGAGGAACTCGCCGAGCGGCATGCTTTCCACCTGCTGCCGCTTCTCCTCGTTTTCCTCGAGGTGCTTGATGGCCATGTCGAGGAGTTGCTGCTTGATCTCGGGGAATTTCTCGAGCACCTGCTGGAAGACCTCGCCGTTGATGCGGACGAGGTCGACGTGGTCGAGGGCGGAGCAGGTGGCCACGCGCACGCCGGGGGCCGTGGTGTCGCGGATTTCCGGGATGTGCGTCATCAGACCGATTTCGCCGAAGTAGCCCCCCGGGCCAATGTAGGTGAGCACTTCTTCGCCGCCCGGGCGGTTCTGCGACACCTTCACGAAACCGATGCGCACCAGGTAGAAGTGGTCGGCCGCGTCCCCCTGATGAAAGATGACTTCGCCCGGGGGGAGCCGGACCAGTTCGACGCGTTCACGGCCCTGCTCGTCCTTGCCGCGCAGGAAGTCGACGAAACGCTTGAAGCGGTCTTCGTTTTCGAGCAGCGAGGCGAACACCTTCACGCCGCGCAGGTGGCTGTCGATGGCGCGGTCGCGGTAGCGTTGTTCGAGGATGGCCCGCGAGGCCTTGCTGCGCTGCAGGATGTAGAGGACGTTGCGGAGCATCTCGAAGACGACGGTGTCTTCCTTGGCCCGCACGGTGGCGGAGCGCGGAGAGTTGCTCATGCAGGTCATCTCGCCGAAGATGTCCCCTTCCACCAGGGTGGCCACCGGGTCGTCGTACTTGAGCG
>JBFWSD010001060.1:0-3283 GCA_050248575.1 Gemmataceae bacterium | reverse complement strand
ATCGAGGAATCGGTCAAGCTGCTCGTGGTCGTGCTGGCCGTCTTCTGGCGAGCGGACTTCGACGAACCGGTCGACGGGCTGATTTACGGGACGGCGGCGGCCCTCGGCTTCACCTTCGCCGAGGATTTGCGTTACTTCACCCTGTTTGGCGCCAGCTGGGCCCGGGTGTTGACCGTGATGGCCCATCCGTGGTTCTCGTGCTTCTGGGCGGGTGCCCTCGGCGAGGCTAAAGTGATGCGGCCCTGGAAAGGCATCCCGCTCGTATTGCTCGGGCTGGCCATCTCGGCCTTCGTCCACGGGCTCTTCGACTTCCTGGTGAAGAGCGCCCACGCCGATCCCGCCATGAGCTGGCTGACCTATCTATTCGTGCCGCTGGCCGTCATCCTGTACTGGGCCGTGGAACATCAACTCGAAGCCCAGCCCGCGGTGAAACCCCGGGCCGAAGGACATTGAAGTTTGCAAGTAGCACGATCCATCGCTTGCCGCCGCTTGGGGTTGTGGCCTAAAGTAATAGGGTCCTGTCTCGTGCGTCGCGCACTCCAGCCATCGAAACAAGGGAGATTACTGTGGCCGAGCTCAATCTGAAAGCCCTGGTCAGCAAGCTGAACCCCACCTGCCATCGCGCTCTGGTCGAGGGGGCCATCGGGCTGTGCATGTCGCGCACGAACTACAACGTCGAGGTCGAGCATTTCCTCTTCAAGCTCCTCGAGCCCGCCAACACCGACGTGCAGCGCATCTTGAAGCACTACGACATCAGTGCCAACCAGGTCACGCGCGAGCTCACCAAGACGATGGACGCGCTGAAGACGGGCAACGCGCGCCCGCCCAGTTTTTCGCCCGAGATCGTCAAGCTGCTGGGCGAGGCCTGGTCGCTGGCCAGCGTCAACTACAACTCCTTCAAAGTTCGCTCGGGCTACATCCTGGCCGCACTCGTCTCCGAACAAAGTCTGGCGGGCCACGTCCGGCAATCGTCCCCCGAACTGGCCAAGATTCCGCGCGACCAGCTCTTGAACGACGTGCGCACCTTGATCAGCGGCTCGGTGGAAGACGAGGAAGAAGTGGCCGCCGTCGCGGGCGACCAGTCCGGCGGGCAGCCCGTGCGACCCGATTCCAAGACCCCCTCGCTCGACCAGTTCACGCAGAACCTGACGGAGACTGCCAAGGCGGGCAAGATCGACCCGGTCATCGGCCGCGACTTCGAGATTCGCCAGGTCATCGACATTCTCACGCGCCGCCGCCAGAACAACCCGATCCTGACCGGCGAGGCGGGCGTGGGCAAGACCGCCGTGGTGGAAGGCTTTGCCCTCCGCATTGCCGCGGGCGACGTGCCCGAGACGCTGAAGAACGTTCATCTGCGCACTCTCGACCTCGGCCTCTTGCAAGCCGGGGCCGGCATGAAGGGCGAGTTCGAGAATCGCCTCAAGGGCGTGATCAGCGAGGTCAAGGCTTCGCCGATCCCGATCATCCTGTTCATCGACGAGGCGCACACGCTGATCGGCGCGGGGGGCGCTGCCGGGCAAGGGGATGCGGCCAACCTGCTCAAGCCGGCCTTGGCCCGCGGTGAGCTGCGCACGGTCGCGGCCACGACCTGGATGGAATACAAGAAGTACTTCGAGGGGGACCCGGCCCTCAAACGCCGCTTCCAGGTCGTCAAGGTCGACGAGCCCGACATCCCCAAGGCGATCGACATGATGCGCGGCGTGACCAAGATGCTCGAGAAGCATCACAAGGTGGCCATTCTGGAAGAGGCCATCGAGGACTCGGTCAAGCTGTCGCAACGCTACATCACCGACCGTCAGCTGCCCGACAAATCGGTCAGCTTGCTCGATACGGCCTGTGCCAAGGTGGCCCTCGGGCAGTCGTCGACGCCCCCTTCGGTGGAAGATTCGCGCCGCCAGGTGGAATACACCGACGTGGCCATCGGCATCCTCAACCGCGAGTCGGCGGTCGGCATCGATCACAAGGACCGCTTGCAAGAACTGCAAGAAACCCGCGACAGCGCCCAGAAGCGTCTCGAGGAATTGACCAAGCGCTGGGAGGAAGAGAAGGCCCTGGTCACCAAGATCCAGGAAGCGCGGGGCAAGCTGGTGGCGCATGTTACCGCCGAGGCGCCGGGCGGCAAGGCCGAGGCCAAGCTCAAACCGGCAGACGAGAAGAAGACCCGCGAAGATCTGGCCGCCTTCGAAAAGGAACTGAAGGCGAAGCAAGGCGAGAATCCGCTCGTCTCGCCGGTTGTCGATAGCCAGTCCATCGCCGAGGTCGTGTCGGGCTGGACCGGCATCCCGGTCGGCAAGATGGTGCTCGACGAGATCAAGACGGTGATGAGCCTGAAGGACAGGCTGAAGGAGCGCATCATCGGGCAGGATCACGCCCTGGAAGCGATTGCCGAGCGGATCCAGACGGCCCGGGCGCAGCTGCTCGATCCGCGGCGGCCCTTCGGCGTGTTCATGATGGTCGGCCCGTCGGGCGTGGGCAAGACCGAGACCGCCATGGCCTTGGCCGACATCCTCTACGGCGGCGACCGCAACATGGTGGTCATCAACATGTCCGAGTACAAGGAAGACCACAAGATCAGCCGGCTCACGGGCTCCGCCCCGGGCTACGTGGGATATGGTGAAGGCGGCGTGCTCACCGAGGCGGTCCGCCGCAAGCCCTACTCCATCGTGCTCCTCGACGAGGTCGAGAAGGCCAATGTCGCCGTGCAGGAAATCTTCTACCAGGTTTTCGACAAGGGCATGCTGCAAGACGACAAGGGGAACGAGGTCAACTTCAAGAACACGATCATCATTCTCACGTCGAACGTGGGCACCGAAACGGTGATGAAGCTGATGGCCGACCCGGACACGCGGCCGAACGCCGAAGGGCTGGCGGAGGCATTGCGGCCCGATCTGCTCAAGTCGTTCAAGCCCGCCCTCCTGGGCCGCATGCACGTGGTCCCCTATTTCCCGCTGTCGGACGAGGTCATCAAGCAGATCGTCAAGCTGCAGTTGAAGCGGGTGGGCGAGCGCATCTACGAGAACTACAAGGCGAACTTCGCGTATGACGACGGACTGATCAACCTGGTGGCGAGCCGGTGCAAGGAAGTGGAATCGGGGGCCCGCAACGTGGATCACATCATCACGGGGACCTTGCTGCCCGAGATGGCCCGCGAGTTCCTGGCCGCCATGGCCGACGGCCGCCCGGTCACCAACGTCAAGATCGGCGTCGACGGCGAGAACTTCAAGTACACGGTGGAGTGAGGCAGATGGCCAAGCCTCCTGCGGAATCGTTGTCGCCCGAGCAG
>JBFWSD010001059.1:0-3284 GCA_050248575.1 Gemmataceae bacterium | reverse complement strand
CCATCCGCAGTGCGGCTGGCCCGCTGCAAGTCGTCAACCATGAAGGCCGGGGCGCTGGGGAAATCGCGCTCGAGTTGCTGATTGGCCAGTTCGAGTGCCTCGCGCAGGCGGGCGGTTCCGCCCGCGTAGGTCCACTGGACCAGTCGATCGAGACGCTGTTCGATATTGGCGAGCCGTCGCGTCTCGGCCGACGCATCGGCCAGCCGGGCCAGGTCGGCACAGCGGACCTCGTGTTCCCTGTCGTCGGCGCGAAGCAGGACGACGGAGACCGATTCGCCGGCGCGGCCCCGCTGCAGCCGCTCGGCACGCAGCTGGCCTTCGAGCGCTTGCGAGTTGAGGCTGAAGAATCCCTGCCCGTGGACGATGTAGCCGAGCAGGTCTTGCAGCTCGCGGGCCGTCAGTTGCTCTTCGACACCTTGCCCGCCATCGTGTGGATCGCGGGCAAGTACGCTGCCGTCGGCCCGGACTTGCAGCCGGGGCGCGGCCGTTGGTTCCACGTTCCAGACCAGGATCACCTGCTCCGGATCGCCGGGCAACAACACCGGCGGATATTGCGGCGAGTCGGCCAGCGACTGGTAGGCAAACCAGCCCAGGCCGGTGCACAGAACAAGGGCCAGGAGGGAAAAGGCCGTGGCGAGTTTCAGTTTGCGGATGAACATGGCGTGCAGTACCCCTTCAACCATGGAGTTCACGGATGCGGATGTGAACCCGACGGCTCCTTCCCCACGCGCACAGGCCAGGGCTGCTTTCAGGGTCGCGCTGCCCAGCGCGGGCGGCACGGCGGCCGATGATTCCGAGGCATTGAGCACTGCCAGCAAGGTCCCCGTAGAGAGTGCCAGACCACGACGGGCCAGCCGCGCGCGCAGATAGTCGCGGGCCCTGGCCAGGCGGGACAGGATCGTGCCGCGCGGGCAACCGATCTCGTCAGCCGCCTCGGCGACGCTCCGTCCTTCCAGATAGCAGAAGACCACGGGCGCGCGGAATTTGCTGTGCAGGCGTTCGAGCTCGTCGTCGAGCACGCCGCGCAGCTCGCGGGCACTGAGGTCACGCGAAGGGTCGTGCGCTGTCATGTCGGCAATCTCCCGTTCATCGGCCAGTGGATGGGAAGGGCTCTTGGCCCTGGCGCGATGAGCGATGCGCAAGGCAACGCCGTAGAGCCAGCTGGCAAGCAGCTCGCGCTTGCCAATGGCGGCAGCCTTGCGCACCAGGACTAGAAAGGTGGCCTGGAATGCATCTTCAGCCTGATGCGCGTCGGAGAGGAGCCGGCGACAGAGGCCAAGGACCATCGGCCCATGCCGTTCCAGCATGGCTTGAAACGCTGCTTCATCCCGGAGGGAGACAAAGCGTTCGAGGAGCTGGGCGTCGGTCTGCCCCTCGCTCGCCTGGGCTCCCACCAGCTTGCGCAGGTGGACAAGCATGCTGGCTGTTTGGCTGGCCATGTCGCGGGTTCTCCTGGAGCCTCGCTCGTTCCAGAAGAGTACTGCAGCGAACAACGCACTGATTCCGCGATTCTCGCAAAGAATTGGTCATTTGTCACTTGTCATTTGCCGGCCGGTACTTGTGGAGACTTGTCATTGATCACTTGTCATTGGCAAGTGACAAGTGACCAATGACAAGTGACAAGTGACCTTCACACCTCGACCCACACCCCGAGCTGGACGGCGGCACCTAAGGGCATCTCACTGATGCCGAGGGCAATCCGGGTGTGGCGGCCCCGATCGCCGAAGATGGCGTTGAACAACTCGGAGGCCCCGTTCAGCACCTGGGGCTGCTGCTGGAAATCGGCGTCGCTGTGTACGTAGCCTTCCAGTCGCACGATCTGCTTCACTTTGCCGAGATCGCCAAGCAGGGCCTTGAGCTGCGACAGAGCATTGATGGCGCACAGCCGGGCGGCTTCGCGGCCCTGTTCCACGGTCAGTTCCTTGCCGAGCTTGCCGATGAAGGCGAGCTTGCCCTCGTGGAAGGGCAGCTGCCCGGAGGTGACGGCCAGCCCGCCCACACGCAGGGCGGGCACGTAAGCCCCCACCGCCGGCGGCGCCACGGGCAAGTCGATCCCTAGCTTGGCCAGCTGTGCTTCGGGTGTGGTATCCATGTGATCCTCCTCGGTTGTGATGCTGGGATTGTATCGAGGAGCCGACGAGGTAGATTGGAAGCACCCTTATTCGAGTCAAGCATGGTGCATTCGTTTCAGGCCGCCGGAGTCTCTCTGCCGGGCAAGGGCAACTGGGCCAAGGCGCTGCCCGATTCCTACCTGGCCTTCTCGCCACGGGAGCAAGAACTCGACCTCTTCCTCACTGAGGGCCGCTTCTACCGCAAAGCCCTCCAGGCCATGGTGAGCACTTTCTACCAGGAGACGGGCCCGCCCGGGGCACGGCTGACGGGCGCCTTGCGTGCGGCCGATCGGAAGGTATCGGCAGACCTGGCGGAACGCGAGGACGCGGATGAGCTAGACTGGTCGTTACTCGGCATTGGCAACATCGCACATGTCGAGTTTGGCAAGCTCACCTGTGCCTGGGTCGGCTCCGGCCGAATCTATGTGGTCCGCGAGGGATGCCTTCTCTGGCAAAACAAGCCGCACACCGTGGCCCAGGCACTCATCGAGGCAGGCCACGATCCTCAGTCGGTTCGGTCCTTCATTCACGTCTTGATGCAGGGATTCGGCAATGCGATCAATCCCGCGAGTCCGAGATCGTGGAGATCGGTGTGCTCGAGCCCGGCGATCAAGTCATCCTCTGTTCGGAGACTGTGGGATTCCTGCTTGAGAGCGCGGCAATCGCTTCGCTGACCCATGGAATGGAGCCGGAGCAAGCGGCCAATAGGTTCGCACAGGCTGCTCTTGATGCTGACGCCAAGTCGACAGTCACCGTCCTCGTCGCCCAGCTCGACAAGCGACGAATGACAAGTGACAATTGACAAGTAAACCTGTGTTGGCAGTGCCTGCTTTTTCCCGGCTTTCCACTTCGCTATCATGAGTCGAGAGGGGTGGCCGGCAGCGGGCACCGCTGTTTCCACCGGCACAGGGACACCACACCATCATGAAACTCATCCTGGCCATCATTCAGCCCCAGAAACTGGAAGCCGTGAAGGAAGCACTCAACGAGGTGGAGGTCTTTCGGCTGACCATCGTCGACGTGCAGGGCTTCGGCCGGCAGAAGGGGCACTCGGAGGTCTATCGGGGCCACGAGCTCAACGTGCAGCTCCTCCGCAAGGTGCAGTTGCAAATTGCCGTCAACGAGGATTTCGTGGAGCCCACGGTCAACGCGATCATGAAGGCGGGCCGCACC
>JBFWSD010001058.1:0-3291 GCA_050248575.1 Gemmataceae bacterium | reverse complement strand
GAGCAGGTCGCGCACCACCTCGGCCTTGAAGCTAGCGGAAAACTTGCGTCGCATCCGTCGCGGCATGGCAGACTCCCTCGGGGCCAGTACTCATATCGTACTGGTCTCACCCAAGGGGCGCACTGCAGACGGCTTCTTGGAACATTGCCGCTTGTTCTTGTTGCGGACGTAGTGATCCACAATGAGTTCCTGGATGGACCATTTTGGCTTTGTGGGCATAGTTTGATCCTCGCTAAGAGTTGTTACTAGCTTACCTCCGCCCGCGTCCGAAGTCACCTTGCCGCCATCGAACCGAGCGACCACTTCACGCCCCGCCAACGCCTGGAAAAGCAGCCCATCATCGTTACACTGTGTCATAGCGTGCTGGCCTCCTGGGTTGTGTGTAAGCGTTTTGTGCAAAAACACTTATGCCAACTCAGGGGCCATCGCGCAACCCCATTCGGTGAGAAATGCGGGTTAGTGATCTGAAAGACTGGGGCGCACCGCTCCCGAACAGGGTGGAACCGTCGGAACGGACCGGTCGGACGACGCGAGAACATCCCAAGGATCGCCCGGAAGATCGTCGAGCAGCGAAAGTTCGAGGACATGATTGTGCTTGCCGACGCCTTCGAGGAAGCGGGCTGCACGAACACCGAAATCCTGCGGCATTGTCGAGGGCCAGGGCCGCATGTGAGAGGCTGCTGGGTGTTGGATGCGCTGCTGGCGAAGGAATGAGTTTTGAGCAAAGTCGAACCACCCGACGAAGAAGGCAAAGCCGAAGTCGTGGGGTGCGCTTCCGGCTGCCTCGGGTTGATCTTGGGAGCGATCCTCGGAGCAATTCTCGGCGGCTGGTCGTACCAGATCGAACTGGAGACCGTGGCGGCGGCTTCGGCGAGATCGGCATCGCCTTCGACGCCACCATGAGAGGCGGCCTCATCGGAGCAGTGGTAGGTGCAGTCGGGTTTTTCCTCTTCACCTTCTGGATCGTGAAGCGGCGATCTGGAAGACCAAAGGATGAAGGTTGAGAACTTTCAAGTCCACCACGTCCTCCGGTCGATGATTACGATGCCCCTTGGTCCCGGAAATTCAACCGGAGGAGGCCCCCGATGGAACCGAACAAACGGCTGTGGCCGCCAATTTGGTTTTTTCGATTTTCAACGTCCTTGCACGCGGCCAACGGCAGCTTAGCCGAAGCGTTCCTGCCTCGGTCTATTTGACCTCCGCGCAGACCCAAATCCCGAACCCGTCTGGAGTGCGGCTGAACGTGGCGAGCTGGAGTGCCGAGGAGGGGACATTGCTAGTGGACGGTCGGAAGACGGGCCGAGAGCGGCGCGTGGCGGTGCCCGAGTTGGTGAGTCGGTGCCTAGAGGCGTACTTGCCGGTGCGGCACAACCAGCTGGAGCAAGCAGGCATGATCGAGGAGGTAGCCTTGTTCGTGAACCACCAGGGGGCGCGGCTGAGCGGTGGCGCGATCAGCCAGGGCATGCACCGGATTGCCCGGCGAATGAAGGTGGAGCTGGCCAGCCTGCACCAGTTCCGGCACACGTGCGCCTCGGACTTGCTGGAAGCAGGAGTGCGGCTGCCAGAGGTGCAGCGCGTGCTGGGGAACGAAGGGCGCGAGTACCGGCTGGTCGGCAAGTACATCTATTCCTCATACGCGACGCACGGGAAAGTACGTCGCCTCGTCGAAGAAATAGTGGTGCTGCCAAACGGCGTCACGAAGCCCGTGTATTATTGGATCGTGGAGGATCACGTCTCGACCGAATGGTCAGCCTGCTTCGACCTGGATAAAGTGCGGATTCTGCGCGATGGCAAGCCGGTGCCGCGCGGTCAGGCCGCGCGCTTGCTCGAGCGCAACTGGCCTTTGGTGCACATGAGCTCCTTTGATCGCCAGCGATTGAAGACGATCCGCCCGGGGACGCTTGTCATCATCGGTCCCCGAGGCGTGATAAAGGACGCGCCGCAGTTGCCGACTGGGCCCGATGATACATCTGATACACCTATCGTTCCCATGAGGTTCACGAAACGTCAATTCGTCGATGACGACTTCCGCCCTCGACTCCCGCAACGCCCGTTCCAGCGCCGGTGCGTCGAACGCGCTGACCTGGGCGACAGCTACGCCGACGCTTGCAATGATCCGTGCGCCGGCTTCCGAGTGGGTCATGCCCGTCACGGCGTGCCCCTGTCGGATCAGCTCGGCGAGGAGTGGGCGGCCAATCGCTCCACTTGCTCCCGCGACAAGAATGTTCATATGGGTCTCCCTGGTCCTGCGGTTGGGTTAGTTCTTCTTCGGTTCAGGAATGGTCACCTGCTTGGCGTCGCGCGGGTGCATGATGACCACGAAGAGGGCGAAGCCCCATGACGGAAAACGAATGGCAAAGCTGCTCTGATCCGGAAGCAATGCTGGACTGGCTCCGCCAGTCGGATACCGTTAGCGACAGAAAGTTTCGGCTGTTCGGTTGTGCATGCTGTCGGCGGATTTGGCGTTTCCTCGACGAAGCAGGTCGAGGTTTCGTGGAGATCTTGGAACGTTATGTTGATAGAAAGGCGAACCAAGAAGAGGTCGAGAATCACTTCGGAGGCAATCGGGCAGAAGATCGCAATCCCATCGGCTGCTCCAGTCGATGAAACGATTGCTCTGGCAACTTCCCACCCGGATGCGGTCGGGCTGCTTGCCATTGAGGTAATGCGCCGGTTTCCAAAAGGCGGTACGTTTCTTGACGCCGCACTCAGCTTCTTGCCGCAGAAACGCTGGCCGAAACTGGTCAAGCCTGCGGTGGATGCGTTGTCAGCAGGCCAGAACGAGGCGGCAGAATCAGTCATCTGTTACGCAAGTTTCCAGGCACCAGCGGTGCTGCACCCGCATCTCGCCCGCACCGTGAGATTGTCGAGCCACTGGTGCGGGACCCAGGAGCGACGTTATCCGACCAGCGGCCTGGTCTTGCGGGCGGACGCTCGTGAACCAGATCAAAGACGGCGCCACTCAGCAAGCGCGCCGCACGCTCGAACGGCGCGCCCGCCAGCACGCCGTCGACTTCGCCCTGGCCCTCGCCGAGTTGGGCTTTGACCATGACGAGGCTCTGAAAGCGCAGCTCCAGCAGGGCGCGGTCGCTACGGCCCAGCTGGTTGAAGCCCGGGAAACGCAGCCAGTTCTCCAGGCGTGCCAGCGCTTCGAGCAGAAAACTCAACTGCCGAGCCACGCGGTTCCCGGCTGGGCTGAGCCGCGGATCACGCACCGGCCCGGGCACGCCCTCCGCTTCGGCCAGGCCCTCACGCGGCTTGTCGAGAATGGCCTGCTCCTGTTCGGGCGTG
>JBFWSD010001057.1:0-3294 GCA_050248575.1 Gemmataceae bacterium | reverse complement strand
TCCTTGGCCTGCTCGCGAAGCTTGGCGACCTTGGTCTTGACTTGCTTGGCTTCCGCCTCGTCTTGCTTGCGCTGGTCGGGCGTGCGCGGATCGGGCAGCCGCCCCATCCTCATGAAGAAGTTGGCGAAGCTGAGCAGGTCGTCCTGCTGCCAAACGTCGTGTGGATGGCGATGGCACTGGGCGCACTGCAAGCGCAAGCCGAGAAAGGCATGGCTGAACTGGATGGTCCCCGGAACGCGTGTCGCATCGCGTCTCAGCCAGTAGGCGTCGAGCGTCCGCCGCTGCGCATAGGCCTTCATGTCGGTGGCCTGGTCCCGATCCTCCGTGGCGTACTGCTGAAACTCCTTGCTTAGCTCATCCCGATCCCGGCCCTCGGCTGTCGTCGCGAGCAGAATGCGCTCAACAAATTGATCGTAAGGGGTATTCTCCTCCAAGCGGGCGCGGACCCACTCGTAGAATCGCCGGACGTGGGACACCAGCGTCGCCGGGTATTTGCCCTCGGAGCCGTTGCCGGAGGGAAACTGCGGCTTGAGCAAGTCGCAAAACGTGGTAGCCCAGACCGCCGCATGGCCGGGCCGCGCCAGCAGTTCGTCGATCTTCTTTGTCCGTTTGTCCGGGTTGGGGTCGGCCACGAACTTGCGGATTTCGTCGGGGGTCGGGAGTTCCCCGGCCACGTCGAGGCTCGCGCGGCGTAGAAAGGTCACATCGTCACACAGTGACGACGGGTGAATATTCAGCTGCCGCAGCTTGGCGAGTACATGCTTGTCGATGAAATTGTGTTCCTTGACTTGCGGGAACTCTCCCTTAGGTTCAGCGGGGGCCAGAACCTGGGCCAGCACGGGTTGGCCCCGATAGCGGATAATGAGCCGGGCGCTGCCAACGCCGGTGACCGTGACCTGACCAGTTGGCTCGACGACCGCCACGTCGCGGTCGCGGCAATCGAACGTGCACAGCGCCGTCACGTCCTCGATCGACCCGTCGGCAAACTTTGCCTGCACTCGCAAGGGGTAGCTGGTCCCTGCCTTCGCCATGTGCTTGCCCGGCTCGACAATCAATTCCTGGACGTGGGACTTTTCGACTGCATCGAGGGCCGCGCCGCGGGTCAGCCAGGTGAGCAGCATTTGGTAGCCTGGGCTGCCGACCGCCAAGAGCTTGCCCCCTTCGTGCGGCACGCGGCCACTGACCTTTTGCAAGAGCAGGCTCGCTGCCGGCTCGGCGAAATTCAGCCTTCGGCCACCAAACTCGCGGAGCAGCCGCTCGTGGTCGGCCGCAGGGTCCGCGCCGAACAGGCTGAGCCGGAACCCGTTCTTCCCCTGTACGGCTCCATGACAGGCCCCAGCATTGCACCCCATGCGGCTGAACAAGGGAACGATGTGCCGGCTGAATACGGGGGCCTTCGGCAAGGCCGGCGCTTCGCCAGCCCTTGCCGAGGATGAGTAGCCAGTACTCAGGATAATGCCACCAAGACAGATCAGCATGAAGTCGTATCGGCACATGGCAGGATACCGTTGGGAAGGAAGCGTGTCCAAGCTTCGCCTGCCACGCGGGGTTAGGTAGGGGCAGGGAGAACTTCGCGCGAGTTTTCTTCTGTGTACCCGTCCGGAGCAAAGGAGTAAAGTATAAACTACATCGAATAAACTCTATAATTGATCTAAGCTTAACTTATAGTTAGCCAGTCATTCTGGAGAACCGCTCGTGAGCACAACCCATCGACGTGCCTACAAGGAAATCCGCCTGCAGCAACTCCGCAGCTTCTGCGCGACTGCCCGGCAAGGAAGCCTGGTCGGGGCGGCCAAGGAACTGGGGGTATCCCAGCCCGCCGTCTGGGAACAAGTACGTGCGCTGGAACGCGAATTTGGCGCGCCGTTGATCGAGGCCCATGGGCGGGGCTGCCGTCTGACCGAAGCGGGAGTGCTGCTGATCGAACTGGCCGACCCGGTGGTCACGGCTGCGGATTCTCTCAAACGATCGTTTCAGGAACGGCGAGCCCAAGTGGTGACCCGTCTCGCAATTGCCGCGACCCAACGCATTTTGGTCGAGGATCTGAGCGAGGTCATCCCGCAGTTCATTGCCACTCACCCGCAAGTTCGCTTACGCTTTCTGGAACGCCCCACCGGACAGGTGTCGGTCGCCGTCGAATCCGGCGAAGCGGATATTGGCGTGGCCAGCGATAGAGAGCCGGAGAGCCAATGGCTGCAAACCGAGCCGGCCTACAGCCTGGATGTCATCCTACTCACACGCCACGATCATCCGCTGGCCAGAAAGCGGTCTATCCGGCTGCGCGATTTGCTCAAGTACCCGCTGGTCAACGCGGCCGACAGCTTCGCTCGACCGGAGCTGGCGAAACGGCTCAGTGACCTGGGCGTCTTTCGCGTCGAGCCCCGCACTATCGAGGCAGGCAGTTCAGTCGCCGTGCGCCGTTTCGTCCAACTGGGGCTAGGCATCGGTATGGTCCTGGGCCGCATGACACAACAAGGACGACCAGCGCTGCACGAACACAGCCTGAGCCGTCAATTCGGCCACGCCGGTATCAACCTCGTCTGGCGCAAGGGCGGCGTGCCCACCACCAGCGCTCGGGAA
Source organism: Gemmataceae bacterium (assembly GCA_050248575.1). GTDB lineage: Bacteria > Planctomycetota > Planctomycetia > Gemmatales > Gemmataceae > JBFWSD01. The sequence continues at coordinate 714 of JBFWSD010001057.1, read as the reverse complement.
TTCGCCGCTCTGGTCCGGAGGCGGCTGAACGATCCAACCAAGCGACCCTGACCCGACAAGTGGCTTCTGGGAAACTCGCTTCATCGAGAGTACGGCCAGCAAGCGTCTTAATGCGTGCCTCGGCTGACGAACTGAAGTCGCGGGGGCAAATCTTCTGGGGTCCGCAGTCGTTATCCGCGATTTGAAGCGGCCACCATGGAGTGAATCGTGCCGTACTCCCCGGTAGCCGGGACAGCCGACTCTAATCGGCCGAAAAACCGGGAATGGATTTTTCTCCCCGAGCCAGTACCTTGGTTGAAATGAGTGCCGACTCACCCGTCGACCTGGTAGCGCGGTGGCAGCAGGGAGATCAGCAGGCTGCGGAGGAGTTGTTTTGCCGCTATGCCGAGCAGATCGCCGCCCTAGCCAGTCGTCGGCTCTCCGACCAGATGGCCCGGCGAATCGACCCGGAAGACATTGTGCAGTCGGTTTATCGGAGCTTTTTTGTTAGCGCTCGCGAGGGGCGCTACGAACTACAACACGGCGGCGACCTGTGGCGGTTACTCGTCAGCATTACCCTCTCGAGCGGATGACCGCGGCCAAGCGGAATGTCCAACGAGATCGGACGCTGGGCAGCGACAGCCTGATGGTGCTCGCACGCCAGCCGTCGCCCTTGGAGGCCGCCGCGCTAGCGGAGGGTCTTGAACAGTTCATGTGTAAGTTGAAACCGGTGCA
>JBFWSD010001056.1:0-3296 GCA_050248575.1 Gemmataceae bacterium | reverse complement strand
TCTCGCAAATCCCTCGCAGGCGCATTGGAGCAACTGCCGTCGGGCTATCAACTCGTCAAACCCTCGCTGGCGCGTCGGGCTAACTCTCGCTGGCGCGTCGGGCTAACCCGCGCTGGCGCGGGCGGCGAACCGCCATGGGGCTAACCTTCGCGTCGGGCGAACGCTAGAATAATGCCTGGCTGCCCGATCGTTTACAGTGCCCTCATCGTAAGAACTTCTGGAGGTGTGTCGATGATGTTTCGCTGTGCCATCGGGCTATGTGCATTGCTGGCGCTGACCGTTTGCGCCCGTGCCGAGAATGAAGAAGACGTCAAGCTCACCGCCCTCTTCAAGACCTATCTCGACGACTGGTTTGCTCTCAAGCCGCTCGACGCCACCCGGCTGGGGGACCATCGCTTCGATGACAAGCTCGACGACCTGTCTCCCGAAGCCCGCCAGCGGGGCACGAAACTGCTCGAGAAGACGCTCGCGGACCTGCCCAAGAAGGTCAATTATGACAAGCTCAGCCGTTCCGGGCAGATCGACTACGAGATCTGGCAACATGACCTGAAACGCTCGCTCTGGCTGGCCGAGAACACGCGCCCCTTCGAACAGGACCCGCGCGCCTACAACGAGTATATCAGCGATTCGGTCTATCTGCTGCTGGCGCAATCGACCTTGCCCAAGGAAAGGAACATCGCGAACTGCGTGGCCCGCATGAAGCTCGTGCCCGGCGCGGTGGCGGCGGCCAAGAAAAACTTGAAGGACCCGCCGAAGGCGTTTGTCGAGACGGCCATCCGCCAGAACCAGGGGGCCATCAACTTCTACAAGCGCGGCATCTTCGAGCTGGCGGGCGAAAAACCCGAATCCAGCAAGCTTGCCGCGCCGGCGAAAGAGCTGATCCCCGTTCTCGAAGATTATCAAAAGTTCCTGGCAGACGACTTGCTGCCCCGCGCCAAGGGGGAATGGCGGCTGGGCAAGGAGAAGTTTGCCAGGAAGCTCGTGCTGGAGCTTGATGCCGGCTTGACGGCGGACGAGGTGCTCAAGGAAGCGGAGGGCGAATTCGACCGCGTGGTGCGTGAGATGTACGTAGTGGCCCGCCAGCTGTGGAGCCGGGCGTATCCGAAGAAACCGTTGCCCCCGGATGACCCGGCGGGCCGCCGCGAAACGATCCGCCTCGTCCTCGAGCACTTCAACAAGCAACATGCCAAGCCCGAGGAACTGGTCGCGCAGGCCACGGCCGACGTCGAGAAGATCAAGAAGTTCATCACCGCCAAGGACATCTTGAGATTGCCCGAGCCGGACCGCTGCCGCATCGTGGAGATGCCGGAGTTCCAGCGCGGCAATTCGACCGCCTACTTGAACCAGGCGCCGCCGCTCGATCGGGACGCGGCCAGCTATTACGCGATCAGCCCGCCGCCGCGCGACTGGGACGCCCGCCGTGTCGAGAGCTTCCTGGAAGAGTACAACCAGCGCATGCTGCAGATCCTCTCGATCCACGAGGGCTACCCGGGCCACTACGTGCAGCTCGAATACTCGAACCGCCATCCCTCACTGATCCGCCGCGTGCTGCAATCGGGCGTCTTCGCCGAGGGCTGGGCCGTCTACACCGAGCAGATGATGCTCGATCAGGGCTACGGCGACGGTGACGACGTGCTCCGCCTGAATCAACTCAAGTGGTACTTGCGCGCGGTCACCAACGCGATCCTCGACCACAAGATGCACTGCCAGAACATGAGCGACGAGGAGGCCTACCAGCTGCTCACGGAAGGGGCTTACCAGTCCGACGGCGAGGCCGTGGGCAAGATCATCCGCTCGAAGCAGAGTTCCTGCCAGCTTTCCACTTACTTCGTGGGCCGCACTGCCTTCTATCGCCTGCGGCAAAGCGTGCAACGCGAGCAAGGGGACAAGTTCAGCATCGGCCGCTTCCACGAAGCGGCGCTGGACAACGGCACGCTGCCCGTGAAGTACCTGCCCGAAGTGACGCGGACCAGGCTGAAACAGCCCAGGTAGGCAATCAACAATCCGCGGGTGTGGTCGGCGAAAAAATAACAAGACACCGAGAATCGCATCCCGCGACTCTCGGTGTCTTGTGCATTGGTGATGTGCGCCTTACTTCACGATGGAGAAGGCGCGGTCGATCTTGTTGATGTTGCCCTGGCGGTCCTTGACCGAGACGGTCAGGCGGCCCTTGGACAGGGCGGCAATCGGCTGCTGCAGTTTCAGTTGCCAGCGGTTGCCGGGCAGCGCTTCGAGCTTGCGGGCCAGGTTTTCGCCCGGCTTGACGCCGTCGATCTCGAAGTCGGCGGTCACGGACAGGGTGGAGAGGTCGAGCCCGCTGCCGTAGTCGTGCATGCCGAGCAAGATTTGCGTGAGGGGCGTGGTTTGCCCGCCGGGCGTGGGGGCGGCCAGTGTCAGGGTGGGCCGCCCTTCGTCGAGCAGCCAGCCTTGCCGTTCGGGGCTCTTGGGATCGCGCAGATCGATCGGGCTGCCCAGGTCGATCCAGCGCACCAGCGTGAGCTTGTCCTCGTCGCTGAGCGGCGCGACTTTAACCGGCTTGCCGTCCGGCCCCTTGGCGGTGCCGGTGATGGCAGCGGGCGGGGGCATGACGCTGCCCTTGTGATCGTAGTCCCACTTCGACCGCTGGCTGTGGTGCCCCCAGTTGATGATGTCTTGCTCGGTGTTGAAGTCGAATGGCGGGCTGTCGATGTCATCGTTCTGGAAACCATCGAGACGTTGCCCGTAGATCTTCCAGATGAGCGGACTGCGCCGCGACTGGAACGGCGGTGAATAGAGGGCCAGCTTGGCATAGGTGCGCGGCACGTAAGAGGGCAGCCAGGTGAACCCGGACCAGGTGACCCAGCCCTTTCCTCCGTAGGCACTTTCGTCGTCGAGCACCAGCCCCGCGGCCGGCTTCTCGTGCTTCAAGCTGTGGCAGGCGACGCAGCTGCGTTCCAGGATCGGCTTCACGTCGCGATAGTACTCGACGTCCTGAACGCCCTTGGCATGCCGCAGCCCGGTGCGATTGTCGGCATCCCACTTGCCCTTCGACGCATCGTTGGCCCTGGTGGTGAAGAGGGGCGTCTTGTCGGTGGTCAGGTCCCAGACCTTGTAGTCGGGCTTGGCGGCCAGGGTGTCGCTGAACAGTGTCGGCTTCTGGCTGTGCGAGTGGCAGCCCCCGCAATCGTTGCGGATCTCGCCGGGCCGCAGCTGGTGCCAGGTCTGGGCCATGTTCAATACCATGCCGTTCTTGTCGATGGTCTGGAAGGTCCAGGCCACGTCGGCGGGCAACCTGGCCAGGAAGCTCGTGTCGGGAT
>JBFWSD010001055.1:0-3296 GCA_050248575.1 Gemmataceae bacterium | reverse complement strand
GGCAGCCTGGCCCTGAGCTTGCAGCCCACCACGCTCTTGCAGATCATCACCGACATTGTCGACTCGCTCGAGCGGCAAGGGCTGCGCAAGCTCCTCCTGCTCAACGGCCACGGCGGCAATGAGCTCAAGCCGTTCTTGCGCGAATTGCACGCCCGCACGAGTGTCTTTCTGTGCCTGTGCGACTGGTTCCGCATGGCCGCCGACGTTTATCCCACGCTCTTCGAACAGCCCGGCGAACATGCCGACGAGGTGGAAACCAGTCTCGGCCTCGCCTTCTTTCCCGAACTGGTGAAAAAAGAACAGGCGGATGAAGGGGCCGCGCAGCCCACACGCCTGGCGGCCGTCAACAAGGGCTGGGTCAGCATCACACGCCCCTGGCATCTGGCTACCACCAGCACCGGGCTCGGCAATCCCCAACTTGCCAGCGCCGAGAAAGGGCGAAAGCTCATGGAAGTGGTCGTGGAACGGCTGACCGGCTTCCTCGTCGAGCTGGCCGGGCTGCCCATGGATGAACGCTTTCCTTACTGAGCGGCGATGTTCCCGCTTCACAGCATTCCCAGCGGCTCCTTCTTCCTGGGCGGCGGAAAGAGGCGATCCAGCTCGGCTAGCTGCTCCTTGCTGAGCGGATGATCCAGGGCGGCTATGTTCTCGCGCAGCCTGTCGCGCTGGCTCGTCTTCGGGATGACGATGATGTCGTCCCGGGCCAGCAGCCACGCCAGACAAACCTGGGCCGGCGACATGCCGTGCTGCCCGGCAAAGTCGACGAGCTTCTTGTTGTCCAGCAGCCTGGCCTGTTCCAGCGGCGAGTACGCCATCGTCGGGATGTGATGCTGCCGTTGCCAGGGCAACAGGTCCCATTCGACGCCGCGCCGCGACAGGTTGTAGAGCACCTGATTGGCGGCGACCTGCTGCCCGCCGGGAACGGACCACAGCTCTTGCATGTCGCGCGTGTCGAGGTTGCTGACCCCGAAATAGCGAATCTTGCCGGCCGCCTGCAGGGCAAGAAACGCTTCCATCGTCTCGGCGAGCGGCACGCTGCCCCGCCAGTGCAGCAAGTAAAGGTCGAGGCGATCGGTCTTCAGCCGGCGCAGGCTGCGTTCACAGGCGGTCACGGCCCCCTGCCGCGACGCATTGTGCGGAAAAACCTTGCTGACCAGGAAGACGCGCTCGCGCTGCCCGGCGATTGCTTCGGCAATGAGTTCTTCGGAGCGGCCGTCGCCATACATCTCGGCGGTGTCGATGAGGGCGGCGCCCAGGTCGATGCCCAGTCGCAGCGTGGCCATCTCCTCTGCGCGCGTCGGCCGCGCGTCGCCCACGTTCCAGGTGCCGAGCCCGAAGGCCGGAACTTGTTCGCCCGCGGGCAGCTGCACTGATTTCATCACTCGGTCTCCCAGAGTTCACGATCCTGTCACAAGGATACGTTACCTGTCTTGACAGGGGCTGCAACAGAGAGGGCTCGTTGGAGACGGGCGATCAGGCCAGCAGGGCTGCCTGGTTTGCCCGTCTTGCCGCGAGCAGGATTTCTTGCCTACTCGATCCGCCTTGATCCTACCCGGCCCAATCGCTACAGACGCCAGTTCTCGATTCTAACTGTCAAGGATTGGGCTGCGAACAAGCAAGGGCAGCGATGGTGCGCGGGGTCCGTATCAACCCTAGGCTGATCGTCTTGCTGGTGCTTGCCACCATGGCGGGCTGCTCGTCCACGCGCGAACTGCCTGCGCCCGCGCATGGAGACGCCGTCAGCAAGTTCACGATGCTCGACTGCAAGGAACCGGTGCCTGTCAATTACTGGCCCGCTGCCGAGATTCCGGCCCGCGTGCGCACCGTGCTCGATCCGGAAGCGCCGCAGCGGCCGATCTCGCTGACCGAGTGCATCGCGCTCGCGCTCGAGAACGGCCGCCTCAACAGCACAGGCATCCGCGTGCTCGCCTACGATCCGGCCATCTACGCCACCGAGATCGAGCAATCGCTGGCCAAGTTCGATGCCCAGATGGAGATTGATACCATCTGGGACACACTGGACGAGCCCGTGGGCACGGCCGACCAGAGCAACCTGGGCGCGCCCGATGCCATCATCGAGAACAACGCGGAGATGAACGCACAGATGTTCAAGCTGTTGCCCACGGGCGGCGTGGCCGGCATCACCTTCACCACCGATTATCAACTCTCGAACCTGACCGCGAGCGTCAATCCAGCGTATCAGCCCGTCCTGCAATTCAATTTCGAACAGCCCTTGCTGCGCGGGGCCGGCATCGCCATCAACCAGCTGCTGTCGAGTCATCCGGGCAGCGTGCTCACGGACAATCTCGACACGGGCGGCCTCGTCGACGGTATCCTGATCACCCGCGTCACCTTCGATCAGAAACAGATCGATTTCGAGAAGAACCTGCAGGACCTGCTGCTCGACGTCGAGAAGGCCTACTGGAACCTGTACTACAGTTACTGGAACCTGTATGGCCAGGAAGCCGCCCTGCGGCAAACACTCACAGCCTGGGAAACTGCCAAGAAGCGTTTCGCGGCCTCTCAGTTCACGGTACAAGACCTGGCGTTGATCGAAGCACAATATCAAGCGTTTCGTAGCTCGCGCGTGCAAGCGCTGGGGCAGGGCAGCAGTCAGGCGGGAGTACTCGAGGCAGAACGCCAGCTGCGCCTGGCGATCGGGCTGCCGCTCGAAGACGGCGAACGCCTGGTTCCCAGCGACAAGCCCTCGGTTGCCGAGATGCGGCCCAACTGGCAGCAGGCGGTCAACGACGCCCTGGCACGCCGCCCCGACCTGCGTTCGGCGGCAGCATCCGTAAAACTGGCACAACTGAACTACGAGCTGGAGCGGAATCAGCTCTTGCCCGATTTTCGCCTCTATAGCGACTACAACGTCAACTCGGTGGGCTCGCGGCTCGACGGTCCGGGGGCCGATAACGCCTTGCGCAATCTGGCTCAGAATCGTTACCACACCTGGGAGATCGGGCTGAGGCTGCTCGTGCCGGTTGGTTTCCGGGCTGCCAATGCCCGCGCCCGCCGCGCTTACTTGCAACTCCTGCAAGAAAATGCCACCCTGCGCAACGCGGAAGAACGGGCCATTTTTGAGCTGGGCAGCAGTTATCGCGAGCTCGTGCAAACCCAGGTGGAAATGCGCATCCAGGCAGCCCAGCGCAAGGCGGCCGAGCGACAGCTGCGCGCCCGCTATATCGAGTTTGCCAACAGCCAGGGCATCATCTTCGTTCTCTTGCAGGCCCAGCAAACCTGGGTCGATGCGCTGCTTGCCGAACAGCTCGCCATTGTCGACTACAACATCGCAC
>JBFWSD010001054.1:0-3301 GCA_050248575.1 Gemmataceae bacterium | reverse complement strand
GGTTTGATGGGGGTGAATGACTTCTTGCCGATTTCGGCCAGGATACGTTCTTCGAGAGTTGCCATGCAGTTGATCTTATACCTCTTTCTGAGAGGAGGAGAGGGGAGCGGGCCGAAAGGTTCGCGCCCGTTGGCGTCCCGGCTTTCGCCGGCGGGATTTGGCTCACGGGCTTTTCGCTCCCGACCCTTTGCCATCCGAGATGAAAACATCCTTTCTGGGGAACTTCTCGAACAGGGCCGCGGGCTGGCCGAAGTTGGTGGCCAGCACGTCAACCGGATTGGCCGCGATCCATGCCGACAGGTCGATGTCTTCGTAGCTGCCGGAGTTGAAGCCGATCAGGATCCGGCACGGCTTGTCGCCCACGTTCTCGATCGAGTGGCCGTAGCCCTGCGGCATGTAGCCCACATCGCCCTGTTCCAGCACCTCGGTGCGGTAGCGCCCGTGTGAGCCGAACATGGTCATGCTCATCTTGCCTTCAAGAACGTACTGCCACTCGTCGGCAGTGGGGTGCCAGTGCAGTTCGCGCAGCGCGCCGGGCTCGAGTTCGAGGACGGCGCCGGTGATGGTCTTGGAGATCGGAAAATTCCTGGCATCAACCAGCCACAGCTTGCCGCCCTTGTTGTCGATGTGCGGATCGTTGGCGAGCAGCCGATACTTGTGCGTCTGCGGGGCTGCGGCAGTCGGCCCGTGTGTGGGCGGCGTCTTGGCGGGCGGCACCTGCCCGTCGGCGAAGTACACCTCTTTCCTGGGAAAGTCCTTGAAGGTGGCTTCGGGCAGGCGGAAGTTCTTGGCCAGCAACGCGGGCGCGGCATGGCCGATCCAGTCCGTGATGCTGAAGGTGCCAAACTCGGAGAAGTAGCCGTTATCGAAGATGAGGATGAAATGGCAGGGCTCGTCGCCCAGGCATTCGAGCATGTGGCCGTGGCCGCGCGGGAAATACCAGACGTCGCCCGGCTCGTAGTCGTTGATCTGCGCTTGATCGTAGGGGCCCAGCACGGTGGTGCGCACTCGCCCCTTGTTGACGAAGGCCCACTCGGCCGCGGTCGCGTGCCAGTGCAGTTCGCGCATGCCGCCTGGTTGCAGACCCATCGACACGCCGGCGATCCCCTTGGAAATGGGCAGTTGCTCGACCGTGGCTTCCTTTGCCGTGTTGCCGTCGATCACCTTGCCCCTGGACTTCTCCAGTGCGAACTTGAAGGTCGGCAGTTCCTTGCCCGTGAGCAACGGATCGGGGACGTTATTCATGAAGCTCGGGCTGCCGGCATCTGCGTGCCGGGAAGTCAAGGCCGCGGTGACGCCGGCCGCGAACGCCGCCGCCCCTTTCAGGAAATCTCGACGCTCGAAATCCGACATGGAGAATCTCCTTGTATGACTTGCTACGGGAGGTTTCCTGCGGTCCCATTTGCCGCCTCCCGTTAGATTCTAGAAGGGAGATGAAACGATGCGTGGACCTGTTGTCAACGTGCGAAAACGTCTGAAGGAGATCGGCTTGTTCTTTCAACAGCGCGATCCGGTCCACCAGACGTTGTAACGCTTGATCAAGCGTCTCGACAAGGCGGGCATCCCTGACGCCGTGATGGGGGCCGTCAACCTGCACGGGGCCCGCCGCACCACTGACGTTGTGGACGTCTTGCTCGATCAAGAAGGGCTGGCATACTTCAAGAAGAAGCTGCGGCAGCATTATCAGCAGGTCGAGGGCCGCTCGCGCCGCTTCACCGAGGTCAAGAGCGGCGTCACCATCGACTTCTGAGCTCGCAGAGAATTCCTCCCAGAAAGTGTATGCGGCGGGCGGCCCGGTCCCTCTTCTATAATGGAGTGCCCGTTTCGTGCTCGTTCGAGGAGCCCTCATGCCGCAGGCCAGCTCTCTCCTGGGCCAGATTCGCCGCTGGATCGGCTGGCGCTCGGGAGAGGACCAGTCGGACCACGAGCTGCTGACGGCCTTCGTCGAACGGCAAGACAGTGCGGCCTTTGAAGGGCTCATGCAACGGCATGGGCCCGCGGTGCTGGGCGTGTGCCAGCGTGTGCTGGGCAGCAGCCACGATGCCGAGGATGCCTTCCAGGCTGCCTTCCTGGTGCTGGCCCGCAAGGCGGGCTCGATTCGCCAGGGAGAAGCGCTGGCGGGCTGGCTGTGCAGGGTGGCCACGCGGATTGCCCTCGCGGCGCGGTCCGGACGGGCCAGGCGTCAAGCTCAAGAAAGGCAGGTCACCGACATGCTGCAGGCCGAGCCCGCTCCCGAGCACACCTGGCAAGAGCTCAGGCCGATTCTCGATGAAGAAGTGGATCGGTTGCCGAGCAAGTATCGCGTGCCCATCGTGCTCTGCTATTTCGAGGGCAGGTCCCACGAAGAAGCGGCCCGGCTGCTGGGCTGGCCCAAGGGGACCGTGGCGGGCCGCCTCGCCCGCGCACGCGACATGCTGCGGCAACGACTTGTCCGCCGCGGTCTGGAAGCCGCGCTGGCCACCCTCACCGCACTGCTTGGTGACAGATCCATGCGGGCCGCGGTCCCGCCCGCCCTGATCGACGGCACTCTCCACAACGCCTCACTCTTCGCCCTGGGTCAACCTGTGAACAGTGCCGTCTCGCTGCGAGCGGTTTCTCTTGCCGAAGGAGCCTTGCGAACCATGAACGTGACCAAGCTGAAGATCGTGGCCGCCGTGCTGGTGTCGATCGCCGTGGCCGGCGTGGGGACTGGGATCTACTTGCAGTCCGGGCCGACGACCACGGCCGCCGCCTATGTGCCCGTCGAGGAAGCTCCCAAGATCGACCTCACCAAGATTGATCCTGCAGTTTTCCAGGCCTTCAACCAGGCCGAAGCGGCCTTCACCGCCAAGATCGAAGATGTGCAGAGCGGCCCGGTCGGGCTGAGCGATCCGCCACTCTACAACTGGAATATCCGCTTCCAGGACTTGAAGATGCTGCGCGGCACCAAGCCGGTCGACCCGGTATTTCGCTACTCCTATCGTGGACGAGAGGTGCCGAAACTGACGCCGGGCGACCGGATGCTGGTGGCCGCCAACGTCTCCGGGCAAGACCTGCGCATCACCGCCATGGTGCCGGCTGGGGAGGCGGAAATCGCCGCGGCACGCGTCGCGGTCACTTATCCCATCGGCTGGACCCTGGAAGCGGGCAAGGTCGTCTCGCCGTGGGCCAGCCTGGGAGAGAAGGCGAAGCTGCCCGGCCTCGAAGGGAATCGTGCCTGCGCGAAGACGGGCCGACCTGCGCTCCTGGCTGGCCCTGATGTGGAGATGGTGGTCGAGCGAATCATGCCAAAGCAAGTGCAAGAATTCAAGAACCCCTACGG
>JBFWSD010001053.1:0-3304 GCA_050248575.1 Gemmataceae bacterium | reverse complement strand
CACCTGGGGCTTCAAGTCGCGCCATCCGCACGGGGCCAACTTCGCCTTCGGCGACGGCTCGGTCCACTTCCTCAGTCAGAACATCGATCACCGTACCTATCAGTACCTGGGCTGCCGACACGACGATCAGCCCGCCAGCATCCCGTGAACGACATGCAGCAGTCTCGAGACAGAATGCGGAAAGGCGCCCGGTTGCTCGCGGCTCTGCTGGCCTGCGGGCTGCTGGCGGGCTGCGGCTCTTCCGGGCTGGTGCCCGTCTCGGGCAGGCTGACGCTCGATCAGCGGCCCCTCGCCGGGGCAACCGTTCACCTGGTCGCCCAGGATGAAAAGGGCCGCGATGCTCGCGGCATCACCGACGCTGACGGCAACTTCCAGCTTGCCACCCTCGCGCCCGGCGACGGCGCCGCGCCGGGCAACTACAAGGTCATCATCCACTATGCCGAACAGGTCAAGATTCCCGAAGGATTGAAAACCGCCGAGGAAGTGCAGGCCGCGATGGCCGAGGCGGCCGCGAAACATGTCCCCACCATCGTCGTGCCGGAAATCTACACGCGGCCCGACCAGACCCCGCTCATGCACAAGGTTCCCGACGACGGCAACCTCACCCTTGAACTGACGACCACACCCCGTTGACCGCGTTACGGTTGCAGCGTGCGAAGTGCCTGGGCGCCGAGCTCGGCTGCCCGCCGCACGTCGGGTTTGGGATCGTTCTTGGCCAGTTCTTCCAGATCAGCCAGGGCCGCCAGCGCGGGCCTGCCGATGCGTGGCAGCGTCTCGGCAGCGAGCCGGCGCGTCGTCTCGTCCTGCGCTTGCAAGCAAGCGCGCATGGCCTCGACGGCCGGTGCGCCCCGTTCGCCCAGGTCGCCTAGCAGGACCAGCGCCTCGGCCCGGGCTGGAACGTCTTCACCGCGCAGCACCTCGATGAGCAGGTCAAGGTCTTCCGCCTTGCCGGTGAGCTTCCACAATGCGGCGGCGGCATGAACGCGGACGATTGGCTCGGCATCGCCGCGCAGCTTCTCGAGGGCGGGCAACCCGGGCCTTGCGATCTCTCCCATGGCACCGAGCGTGCGGGCGGCCCCGCTGCGTGTGCGGGGCTGCTCGCTCGCACAGGCGGCCAGCAACGCCGGCACGGCCGCACTGCCCAGCCGCTCGAGCGAATGGCGGGCGGCTTCCCCCGTGTCGGCCTCTGGAGTTGCGGGCTGCCCCAGGCAGGCAATGAGCACCGGAATGGCCGGTGCTGCTTGATCGCCCAGGGCGCCAAGCGCGGTGAGGGCGGCTGCCCGCGTGGTCACGTCGACATCGTGCTGGGCCAACTTCAAGAGCACGGGCAATGCCGCTGCCACCGGAGGATCGATCTGGCCGAGTGCCCGCGCCGCCTGCACGCGCACGCGCGCGTCGGGATCTTGTGCCGCCTCGATCAAGCCACCGGCTGCCGGACGAGCCGACTTGCCGAGTTTGCCCAGCGCCTCCGCGGCGATGCGGCGGACGATGTAGCTGTCGTCGTGGAGGGCTGCCCGCAGCGCCGCGACCGCTGCGGGCGCATCGATCGAGCCCAGTGCATGAGCCGCTTGCTCGCGCTCCTGGGCGTTGCCCGCTTGCAAGGCCCAGGTCCAGTAAGAGAGGGAATGGCCCGCCGCGAAGGGTTCGCCCCGCAGCAGGCCCCAGGCGTTGTAGCGCAGGTAAGGAAAGGCCAGCGCGGCCCCGAGAAGGGCCACGCCGGCAATCGTCAAGGTAAGTCGCTGCCGCGTCACCGTCATTCCACGGGCAGGTTGATGGTCAGGGTGGCGGTCTGCCGCAGACCCTTGTAGTCGTTGCCGTCGTCCTTGCCCGCGGGCTCCGCGTCAACGAAGCTGGTCCGCAGCGTGTAGAGCCCACTGGCCGGGGGCTTGAAGCGGACGATGCCGCTGTCGTCGGAGCGAATTTGCTCGCGAAATTTGGGACCGATGACCGCCACGGCCTGGTTGCCCTTCGGCTTGCCCTTCCAGAGGAGTTGAACCTCGAGACTGCCGTCCGCCCAGCTGGGGACCAGGTCGTAGTCGAGCTGCTCGGCGCGGGCCAGGGGCTTCAAGTTCTTCGCCGCCTGGGCGTCAAGGTGCTTGAAGTAGTAGAAGAGGAGATTGCCCTTGTAGACGCCATACTTGCAATAGCCTTCGAGGGCGCGCGGCGGCTTGGCCTCGGTGGTGAAGGTGAGGAAGCGTTGCCCGCCCTTGTTCACTTCCTCGAACTTGATCGGCGTGGGCTCCTGCCCGGGAGTGCGCAGCCAGAACTTGCCCTTGAGGAAGGAGGGCAGGTATTCCCCGTCGCCCGGGCGTGGTCCTTCCTCGAAGTACAGATCGATCTTGGTGGGGTCCTTGGTGGGCACGAACCAGGGATAATGGGCCCGCGCCGTGCCGGCGACCAGGAGCAGCCCTGCCAGCAATGCCATTGCTCGGAAACGATGCATCGGATTCCCCCCATGTAGAAGAGTCGAAGGCCCCAGGCGTGGCTGGGACCGAGAAACGCGAGTCGTGATGGTAAGAGCGCGAGCGAGCACGAAAACCCGACACGAATTCCATCACCGCGATGCTTGCCGCTTCTTGATCTGCTCCCGGGCTTTTTGCATCACGTCCGCGATCTTGACCGGCTTGCCTCCCTGCCGCTTGCTCTCGTCGGCGGCCTCCATGAAGGCGATCAGGTTGATGGTCTCTTCGGCGCTGACCGGGGCCTTGCCGGTGTGGAAGAACTTGCAGATCTCGACGACGAGGGGCTCGTAGCCGCCGTAGCCGCCGCTGGGGGCAATCCCCTTGGAGCCGAACACCAGGGCGCCGTAGTCGGACTTGCCCTTGCGGATGCCGCGGAAGGTGCCGAGCCGGCCGTCCTTCCAGGTCCCCACCACCAGGTCGGCGTCCGGGGAGTTGACGCGCGTCACCGCTTCGCAGCCCGGGCCCATGATGGTGAACAGCGTCTCCACGCCATGGATGCCGTACCAGAACAGGTCAGGATGCGTGGGCTCGAGCGGGCACGGGCCATACGCCGCGCAACCGATGATGTCGCCCACCTTGTCGTTCTGCTTCATGCCCGCGATCCCCGCGGCAAATCGCAGCGAAGAACTGGAAAAACAGGGCACGCCCAGCTCACGGGCCGTTTCCAGGATCTCGATGGTGTCGGCCAGGGAGGCCGCGATCGGCTTGTCGATGAACAGTGGCTTCTTCGCCTTCAAGACGGGCAGCGCCTGTTCGAGGTGGGGCCGCCCGTCCACGCTCTCCAGGAACACCACGTCCACCTTGGGCAACAACGCCTGGATCGAATCGACGATCTCGACGTT
>JBFWSD010001052.1:0-3305 GCA_050248575.1 Gemmataceae bacterium | reverse complement strand
ACCTCAAGGAGCTCGTCAAGCTGCGCAACCAGGCCGCCGTCCAGCTTGGCTTCAAGAACTTTCACGCCATGCAGCTCTACCTCAACGAGCAAGACGAGAAGGAATTGATGGCGTTGTTCGACGAGCTCGACGAGCTGACCCGCGAGCCCTTCCAGTTTGCCAAGAAGGATATCGACAACCGGCTGGCCAAGAGCTACCAGATCCCGGTGACGGCGCTCGGGCCGTGGCACTATCACGATCCCTTCTTCCAGCAGACGCCGTCCGTGTTTGCCGCCAACCTCGATGCACCCTACGAGAAGCTCGATCTGCTGGCGGTCACCAACGACTTCTACAACAGCATCGCCCTGCCGATCGCCGACGTGCGGGCACGCAGCGACCTCTTCGAGAAGAAGGGCAAGAGCCCGCACGCCTTCTGCATCGACATCGATCGTGAAGGGGACGTGCGCGTGCTGGCCAACGTGGTGGGCAACGAGTACTGGATGTCCACCCTGCTGCACGAGTTCGGCCACGCCGTGTATTCGAGCAAGAACATTCCGCGTGAGCTGCCCTACGTGCTGCGCAGCGAGGCGCACATCCTCACCACCGAAGGCATCGCCATGATGTTCGAGCGGCTGGCCAAGAAGCGGGCCTGGATCGAGAAGATGGGGGGCAAGGTTCCCGACGCCAAGACCTTCGACGAGGCCGCGGCCCGCACGCAGCGCTATCAGCTCCTCATCTTCTCACGCTGGTGCCAGGTCATGCTCCGCTTCGAGAAGGGCATGTACGAGAACCCCGACCAGGACCTGAGCGACCTGTGGTGGTCGCTGGTGGAAAAATATCAGGGCATCAAGCGGCCCAAGGACCGCAAGGCGCCCGACTACGCCAGCAAGATCCATATCGTCAGCGCGCCGGTCTACTACCACAACTACATGATGGGGGAGCTGTTCGCCTCGCAACTCCATCACGCGATCGCCAAGGAAGTTTACGAAGGGGCCGATCCCGGCACTGTCATCTACTTCAATAACGAAAAGGTGGGCAAGTTCCTCAAGGACAAGGTCTTTGCCCCGGGCAAGAAGATGAAGTGGAACGACCTGACCAAGTTCGCCACCGGCGCACCGCTGTCGGCCAAGTCGTTCGCCGAGGACTTCAAGGGCAAGTGATCGCGTGGGGGACGGCGCGCCAGTCAAAATCGTTGGCCAGCCCTGCCAATCGGTGCTAGACTTCGCGAGGAGTTGCTCGCAAGTCTTGTTCTGGAAGTATTGCGCTCATGAAGAAATGGATTGCACTGGCCGCCATCCTCCTCCTCGAGGCCGTGGGGCTGTTCTTTCTCAGGGCCCCCCAGTGGCGGACACGGGCCGTCGGCTATGCGCGCGGCGAAAGCTTCCATCGCGGCATGCCCACCCACTACTGGCTGGACAACATGTCCAGCACCAACGCCAACATGCGCTACGAGTCCATCCTGGCGCTCGATCGCGAGAAAGTGGCCATCCCCGCCCTCAGCCAGCGGCTCGATGACGAGATCCCGCTGTTGCGGCAGATGGCTGCGCTGGCGCTGGGCCGCCTTGGCGCCGACGCCAAGGAAGCTGTGCCCGCCCTCACAAAAATGATGAAGGACGACGCCGACCCGAGCAGCCGCCGCGCTGCCGAAGACGCGCTCAAGAATATTGACCCGTCGCAACTGCCGAAAGCCACTCCCCAAGGAGTACAGTGACGATGACGGACGCGAAGAGCGAAGGCAGCCCGTTCCTGGTGGTCAGCATCGGCGCGGTCCTGATTGTCGGCCTGCTGGGCTGGTTCGGCTTTCCGCGGCTGGGCGCCTATCTCGATTCCAAGCTCGACGTCGAAGATGAACACGTCGACAGCAAGGGGCTGGAGCGTTTGAGCGACGCGAAGCTGACGGCCCCCGCAGACGTGGATTTGCCCGGCGCGTGGCCGCAATGGCGCGGGCCGCGCCGCGACGGCGTCGCCCGCGACACGGGCTTGCTGGCCAGCTGGCCCGCGGAAGGGCCGGCCTTGCTCTGGCAAACGGGGGGCGGCCCGGGTTTCAGCTCGCTCGCGGTCGTCGATGGCTCCGTCTTCACCATGGTGCAAGACGGGCCGAACGAAGTCGTCCTCTGCCTCGATGAAATGAGTGGCAAGGAACTCTGGCGGCAGCCCTATCCCGCCAAGTTCTCCAATCCCGAAAGCGGCGAAGGGCCCACCTCCACTCCCGTCGTCTTCGAGGGCAAGGTGTACGCCGTCGGCGCCACGGGCCTGTTTCATTGCCTCGACGCCAAGGATGGGAAAGTGCTCTGGCAGCACGACTTGCTCAAGGTGGGCGAGGTTGCCAACCAGGAATACGGCACCGCCTTCTCGCCGCTCCTCGAAGGGGACCTGGTCATCACGCTGCCCGGCGGACCAAACGGCAAGTCGATCGCCGCTTTCAATCGCCACGACGGAAAACTGGTCTGGCAATCGCTCGACGACCGGGCTGGCTTCAGCTCGCCCGTCGCCGCCACGCTCGCTGGCCAGCGGCAGATCGTCTGCGTGACCGCCGAGTCAATTCTCGGCGTTTCGCCACAAGACGGCAAACTGCTCTGGCGGCATCCGTGGCCCGCTTTCAAGGATTGCAACGTGGCCACGCCCATCGTCGCGGGCAACTACGTCTATGTTTCCACCGGCTACAACAAGGGCTGCATCCTTCTCGAGATCACCGAGGCCGATGGCGCCATGCAGGCCAGGCCGGTCTACGAAAACAATCGCATGCGCAATCAGTTTTCCAGCTCGATCCTGTACAAGGATTGCGTCTACGGGTTCGACACTTCATTCCTGGTTTGCATGGACCTGCGGAAAGGGGACGTGCTTTGGAAGCAGCGCGGCTTCCAGCGCGGTTCCTTGACGCTGGCGGATGGCCGTTTCATCATTCTCGGCGAGCATGGCAATGTGGCTCTGGCCACCCTCAACCCACAAGGCTATCAGCTCCTATCTACTTTCAAGCTGCCCACGCAGCGCTGCTGGACCTCGCCGGTGATTGCCAACGGCAAGCTGTTTCTGCGCGATGAGAAGACCATCTGGTGCTTCAATCTGAAGGACGCGGCCAAGGCTGAGTGAAGGCACCCAAAAAGGGGACGCAGCTCTTTTAGCTGGCCGCTGCTCTTTCTGCTGGCGGCAAAGGCTGAGTGAATCAGCAAGCAAACAGCTTCAACGCAGTCTTCTTGGTGCGCTGCACGTCGGTAGGGCGACATGCTTGCGTATCGTCGATGCCTATCGTCTCGCGATCTGTGTAACGGGAACTGTCCTGGTCCGGTTCGGGCAGACGCGTGGACAGCGGTGGCTTACCGGCCCCT
>JBFWSD010001051.1:0-3307 GCA_050248575.1 Gemmataceae bacterium | reverse complement strand
GAAGGAAGCGGCGGTCAATGCCCTCAAGAATCCGGCCCAGTTCAACAGCAACCCCGCCGAGAAGGCCAGGCTGGAGGCGCTGGTCAAGTCGCCCCCCGATCATGTGGGCCGCGCTTCGTTTTTCCTGGGCGTGCTCCGTTATGAAGGGGGCCAGTATGGCAACGCCCAGCCCTTGTTCGCGGGCTTTGCCAAGGACTTTCCCACCTCGCCGCTCCTGCCCGAGGCGCAGCTTCGGCTCGGCTTCTGCAACGTTCAGCTCAAGCAGTTCAAGGAAGCGATCGACGTCCTGACTCCGCTGTCGAGCAAGGAGCCCAGGCTGGTTGACCAGGCCCTGTTCTGGATCGGCAAGGCCCAGGTCGGCGCCGCCGATCCCGCCAATGCGCAAGCTTACGATCAGGCGTTGAAGAATGGACTGAACACCCTCGCGCAGGCGGCTGCCAAGGCGCAAGGGCTGATTAACAGCGATCCCTCCGCCAAGGCTCGTCGCGGCGAGATCCTCCTCGAGATCGGCGACACCCAGCAACTCGCCAAGCAATACAAGGAGGCCGCGGGCACCTACAACCAGCTGCTCGCGGAGAAGCTCTTGCCCGCCCACGATGAAGAAGTCACGCAACGGCAGATTACCGCACTCCACCTCTCGGGCGATCTGAACAGCTCCGACAACGTCTGCGTCAACTTCATGAAGGCCTATCCGAAGAGCCCGCTCTTGCCCGAGGTCGCCTTCCGCTATGCCGAGAACGCGTTTTTCCGGGCCCAGCAAGCCCCGCCCACCGATCCCAACCGGGCCAAGCTTTACGATGAGGCCATCAAGCGTTACGACGAGGTCATCAACAAGTATGGCAGCTTTTCCCTGGTGAACCTGGCTCGTTATGGGCTCGGGTTGTCCCACTATCACAAGGGGGATGTCGAGAAGGCGAAGGCTGCCCTCGAGTCGATTGCCGAGCCCGACCGGAACGGCGAGCTGGCCCCGGTTTCGTATCTGCTGGCCGATTGCGTGATTCGCCAGGCGCCGCAGAACGCCGACGACGCCTTGAGCGCGGGCCGCCTCCGCGAAGAGTTGACCACCGCGATCAAGCTGCTGGACAGCTTCATCGGCGCCGAGCCCAAGGCGGCCCTCACGCCTGACGCTTTGCTCAAGCTGGGTTTCTGCCAGCAACAGATGGCCAATCTGTCTGCCGAGCCCAAGGAACGCAACGAGACCATCGCCAAGTCCCGGGCCACCTACGAACGGCTGATGCGCGAGTTCCCGCAAGACAAGCTCGTGCCCCAGGCCGTGTTCGAGCGGGCCAAGACCTTCGTGGCCGCCGGCGATGTCAACACCGGCATCAACGAGCTCAACCGCTTCAACGCCGATCCGCTGCGGCAGGCTCCGATCGCGCCCATGGCCGTTGTGCGGCAAGCCAGCCTGCTGCGCGGCGTCAACCGTGCGCAGGATGCCGCCAACTTGCTGGATCAGTGCCGCAAGACGCACGAGGCCAACCTGCTCAAGGATCCGGCCCGTGCGGGCTGGGTTCCGCTGGTTCGCTATCACCATGGCCTGGCTCTGAAGGAAGCGAAGAAGCTGCCCGAGGCACGGGCGGTCTTCGATTCGGTCGTCAAGCAGACGCCCGACGTGCCGGAAGCGGCCGAGTCGGCCCTTCGACTGGCCCAGTGCCTGCGTGAGGAAGGGCTCCAGAAGATGGAGGCCGCCCGCAAGGTGCTGGCTACCCCGAACGTGCAACCCCCGCAAGCGGATGAAGCCCGCAAGAATTTCGAGGCCGGACTGAAAGAGGTACGCGATGCAGGCGCTTACCTGGATGGGCACATTGCTGCGCTCAAGCAGAAGCAGCCCACCTGGGAAGTGCGGGCCCGGATGCTGTACGACGCCGCCTGGGCCTATCGCACGGTGGCCGAACTGGAATATGCCGCGGCCCGCGACAAGATCCAGCAAGCCATGATCCAGAAGCTGGAAGAAGAGGCAAAGAAGAATGCGGCGCCGAACGTGCCGCCGCGCATGGTCGTGCCTCCCGAGGTTTCGCCGAAGCAGGTGCCGGTACAGCCCGCGGAGCAGAAGGTTCGCGATCTGTATCAGGAGGTCATCAACAACTTCGCCGAGTCGCCACTGGCGGTGGAAGCCCGCTTCGAACTTTCGGAGTTGCTGGCCGATCGTCTCGAGTATGATGCGGCCGCCAAGCTGCTGAACGAGGCTCTCGAGCTCGAACCCAGGCAGGACCTGGTCGAGAAGATCCGTCTGCGCATCGGCACCTGTCTCGCCGAGAAGGCCAGCGAGCTCGATCTCGCCAAGGGGGCCGAGGATCTGAAGCAGGCGCTGGGGCAATTCGAGATCGTCGCCGCCAATGAGAAGGGCACCGGCCCCAACGGGCTCAATCCCAACGCGGCCCAGGCGCACTACCGGGCGGGCGAGTGCTTGCTGGCCCTCAACGACAATCCGAAGGCCATTGCCCACCTGGCGGTCTTCCGCGACAAGCCGCAGTATCACAATGTGCCGGGCGTGAGCGATCGAGCCCTGCTCAGGCTCGCGCACGCGTATGCCCGCCAGAAACAGTGGAACGAGAGCCGGCAAGCGTGCGAGATCTTGCTGCAACGCTTCGGTAACAGCCCGTGGGTTCACGAGGCGCGTTACAGCCTGGGCTGGGCGCTGCAGAATCAGAATCAGCACGATGCGGCAGTCAACTACTACACGCTGGTTACCGCGCAGACCATGACCGAGAGCGCGGCCAAGGCCCAGTTGCAGATCGGGCTATGCCGCATGGCGCAACGGCGTTTCCCGGAGGCCACTACCGCATTGCTGGTGGTGCCTTTCACCTACGACTATCCTGAACTGAGCGCGACCGCGCTGTTTGAATCGGCCCGGGCGTTGAACGAGATGAAGCAGCCCATCCAGTCGCGCCGGCTCCTGGAACGGCTGATCAAGGACTACCCTGAAAGCCCGTGGGCCAAGCTGGCCCGCGAGCAGCTCGAGAAAGAACTGAAGAAGTGACACGGAGACACGGAGAGGGGAGACGCGGAGACGCGAGGGCGGCGAGGCAGAGCCTCGCGGCAGTGCGGTCCCAGATCGAGACGTGAATGCAAGTTCATTCGGCATTGACATTCGGCATTCCGAACGAGGTGAGACGATGTCTGCGAAGCGCATGCGAGTGCTGGCTGGTTCGTTGGTGCTGGTGGCCGGGCTGCTGGTGCTCACGCATGAACCGGCCCAGGCCTACGTCGAGGCGCCCATGAGTCTCGGCGCCGTCATCCAGCAGTCGTCCAACATCATGCTGCTGGAGGTCACTGGCGTCGACAAGCAGAACAATCGCATCACCTT
>JBFWSD010001050.1:0-3311 GCA_050248575.1 Gemmataceae bacterium | reverse complement strand
TTCGGGTTGTGCGTTACGAAGATGAGCTGGCGCTGTTCCTTGACCTTGCAGATGCTTCCCACGACCCGCTCGTAGATGAAGCGATTGTCGAGGTTGTCTTCGGGCTGGTCTACCAACAGCGGATGCTCGCTGTCGAGAAGCAGGATCGGCAAAATGGCGGTGCACTTCTGGCCGGTGGAAAGCTCCGAAAGGCACTTGTAGTTGCCACCATCCTTCAACTCGATCTTTGGCAAATCGTATAGCTTGACGGTTTCGAGTTCGAAGCCGATATCGGGGCGGACCAGGGCCGGGATCACCTTCTCAACCTGTTCCTGACTCAAGTCACCATGCTTCATCAGGGAGTCCGCATCCTTGCGGCGAATGATATCCACGAGATCTGCTGGACCGAAAGCTGTGGTGATCTTCTCGGCAACCCGGCTTTGCTTGACGCCGGCCCCCTTGAGCTTTTCCTCAAGCAACTTCTGGTATTCCAGGCGGTTGCCGTACTGGACGATCTGGACACGGATCGCGGGCGCCAGCCGCTCACTGATCGTGGTCGCAATCCCCTGCCTGATGGAAAACTGACGATCCTGAAGGTTCGACAGCTTGTCGAGGAGGGCCGAGCGTTCCTGGTGCAGGCCGCCCAGCTGGGATTCGATATCTGCCAGCTGACGCCGCTTGGCCAACAGGTCGCTTCGCAGCTTTTCCAGCCGGGTGCGCTCGCTGATCTGGCCCTTTTCAGCCTGGTGCTTCTCGATCAACTCCCGAAAGGCGATTTCTTGCTGCGCGTGTTGCTTGTTCATCCTCTCTTCGATCGCCGCCACGCGATCTTGGTTTCGCGCAACTCGCTTGGCGATCCGGCGCAGGGCCTCACCGTTGTCCTCGGTGTTCTTCTGGATCTCCGTGGCCAACTCCGCAACCAGCCCCTCGTTCGGACCGGACAGAAGATCTGCATCGATCAAACCCCGAGCTTGCCTGGCTTCTTCTTGTTCAAGTTGCTCGATGCGTCGAGAATAGTTCGCAAGATGGGCCTTGGTATTGTTCAGAGCACGCCGCTCACGATCCCGCAGAGCCTTTTCCTTGTGGGCGCGGTCGATGGCCCGGGACGAAGCGCCGTTGCTGGCCACGGCCTTGAGTTTTTCCTCAACGTTCGGCAGCAGCCTCACATCCTCTTTCAATGCGCTAAGCTGCTCTTGAAGCGGCAGAATCAGGCTGGCGTTCGACGTGAGTAGCGTCCGCGCGGCCTGGATCTCAGACTCGACCTCGGCAATCTTCTCGTTGTCGAAGTTGTCGATCAGATCCAGCTGCGAGCCAGCGCGGTCGGCAATGGCCTCGATCTCGTTCTGGCTGAAGATGTCAGCTGTGAACAATTCGGATCGTAGTGCCAGCTGCGTGGGTTTGCCGTCAGCTGTCAACACCAGCGGAGCCTCATCGGCGACTCGACTGATGAGGTAGCGCAGCCCTTCCTTGGTCTCGATGTCGACCTGGACTCGGCCGCCGTCGAGGTTGCGCTTCACGAGTGTGTCGATCCGGCGCCGTTCGACTTCTTGGGGTGGGATGGCGTCGATGGCCCAGCGCAGCAACTCGACCACCGTGGTCTTGCCCGAGCCACGGGCGCCGATGACGCAGTTGAGCCGGTCAGCAAGGTCGAAACGCAGGCCGTCGAGGAAGCCGCCGACGATGGAGATGGAGCGAATACGGTGCGACATGGATGCGCCTCCAGGTACGGACGGAGTCTGGAAGCGCCGAGCGACGCGCCTGGCGACACAATGGAACCAGACTCCCGTGGGGGTTCATCCGTGATTGCCTGGTTCCAATTGCGAAGACTATCGCAGCCAGGCTGAAGAGAATATAGTGAACGTGCGTGAGCGTGTCAAAGAAAATCGACGAAAATAGACAATCTGTAACTGTTTTTCTGGTGTCTAAGCATTTCTGTGCCAGCTCACCGTTTGATGCCGGACAAGGTAGACTTTGCTCGGCCTGCACCCAGGACTTTTTTCGCCGAGCGGCTGATCGCAATCCGGCGTCGGCTCCGAAGACCGAAGGGTGAATCGCCAAAGACCGCACGCCACAAAGGAGTTACGGAGATAGCGCAGGGCCGGGGTGCTCTATCTGGTGCTCAGTGTACTGAACCGATGTCTCTCTATCGGAGGTTCAAGGCGTTCAAGGCGTATCTCATTTGACGCGCTTGGGGAGTGATCCCTTCTTGGGCGCCTCCCAATCCGCTCCTGGGGCTGGTTTCTTCAACCAGGCTTGGGCAGTCCGTTGAATTCCATACTCCTGAGCGGCAATCTCCTTGAGCAGCTTTCGGCCCTCCCTCCCTTCATGATGGCAAAGGCGGCGCAAGCGCCCCAGATTACCGAGCTTGCGCAAAGTGCTCGCTGGCCCTGCTCACTGGACTATATCGAGAGCTGCCCAGGACGGATCAGCGTGAGTTGCTGCGCTTGCTGGAAGTCCTGCTTGAAAAGCTGCGGCGCAAGGCTCAAGAGAGTCAAGGCGGCTGACTTTTTCCACGTCCGAGGACAGGAGCGGGAGACGGCTCATGCCATCGTTCCGATGGTCTTGCGGAAGCGTGCGAGTGCAATACCGAAAAAAGCTGCACCGATCAGGGCGAGGGCGAGGAATTGTGGCCAGACGACATCCAGACCCGCCCCCCGATACAGGATACCCTGGGCGAGCATGACGAAGTGTGTATTGGGCGCCGCCAGCATCACCTGCTGAACCCACTCGGGCATGCTCTCACGCGGGGTCATGCCGCCAGAGAGCATTTGCAGCGGCAAAAGCACCAGCATCATTAGCAGGGCGAACTGTGGCATCGAGCGGGCGAACGTGCCCAGGAAGATGCCCAGCGACGTGGTGGCGAATAGGTGCATCGCGGCGCCGCCCAGGAAGAGCAGCATCGAACCCTGAATCGGCACCGACAGCAGGCCTTGCACTACCAGGGCCAGGGAGACGGCGCAGGCAGCGAGCACCACCAGCCCCATCGACCAGACCTTGCTCGTCATGATCTCGAAGGGCGTGACCGGCATCACCAGCAGGTGCTCGATGGTGCCGCGCTCGCGTTCGCGGATCAGCGCGGCGCCGGTAAGGATGATCGCCAGCATGGTGATATGGTCGATCAGTTTCCTCATGGCGCCGAACCAGGACTTGTTCAACTCGGGGTTGAAGCGCACCCGCACTGCCAGATCAACCGCCGGAGTGCTGTTGGTTCGGTAGCGCTGTGCGAACGTCTGCACCTCCTGGCCAACGATCGTCTGGATGTAGCCGCTCCCGTTGAACGCCTGGCTCATGCGGGTCGCATCGACGTTGAGCTGAAGCGCCGGCGAGCGTCC
>JBFWSD010001049.1:0-3318 GCA_050248575.1 Gemmataceae bacterium | reverse complement strand
ATCGCCGCGGCAGACGAGGCAGCAACCGAACCAGCCAACGAAGCTGCGCTTGTTGTAGACAAGGATCCGGCCCGCGTTGTCGGCGGGCCGCGCCGGCATCTCCTTGGGCCAGACCACGATCAGCCGGCCCGCCTCGATCTCGCCAAGAGCATGCGGAAAGTCAGTGGACAGGTTGGTGGTGGCCAGATCGTCGTTGCTCGCGGGCCAGCGGCCCGTTCGCTCATGGTAGGCATAGATGCTCTCACCCACTGCCCGGAGATGAAGCTGGATACTGCGAATGGCGATCGAACTCATGCTGACGAACAGCAGCGTCAGGAACACGAGCGCAGCGATGAAGATCACTAGCTTGCGACGCATGGAAAACTCCGTGAGTACACAGCCATCCTAGTTCTTGATTCGGGGACGCGGCATGAACGATTGTTCAGATACCAAGTCCCCGGCAGGCGAAACCGGCCCGCCACCCAGCCGATTCCGTAAATCAGCCCTTCACGTCCGCGAATAATCGGTGGGACCCATTCACTGTGGCGGCAAACTTTTCCGGTCGCGGTGAGTAGTGGAGTCGCCCGGTTGACAATCGCCGGGACATGGCGGAGTATGGAACGGAGCATGTCCTGCCAGTCGCTTGCTGGGTATCGCAAGACCCATCGAAAGGAAAGGTCATGGAAACGTTCTATCTGATCTGCGCGGCCATCGGCGGCACCATCCTGGTGTGCCAGTTCTTCTTGAGTCTGATGGGGGGCGATCACCACGATTCGGATGGGGGCGACAGCCACGGTTTCGACGCCGATCACGACGTTGAGGTGGAAGGGCACGACGCGGCTCACGACGCACACGACAGCCACGATGCCCATCACGGCCACTCGTGGCTGGTAGGTGTGCTCACCTTCCGCACCATGGTGGCCGGCTTGACGATGTTCGGGCTGACCGGCATGGCCTCGCTGTCGAGCGGAATGGGCACGCCCCTGTCGACGCTGGTGGCCCTCGCCGCGGCCGCGGGCGCCATCTTCGTGCTGGCCTGGACGATGCAGGGGATGCACAAGCTGAAGGCGGACGGAACTTGCCGCGTCGAGCGTTCGGTGGGCCGCACGGGTACCGTCTATCTCACCGTGCCTGGCAGCAAGGCGGGCCGCGGCAAGGTCACGGTCAGTGTCCAGAATCGCACCGTCGAATACCAGGCGATCACGGCTCACGGCGAAGCGCTCCCCACCGGCGCCAAGATCGTGGTCGTCAATGTTGTCAGCACCGACACCGTGGAGGTCGCCCCGGCGGTGGAATCGGAGAGAAGAGCGACCGTGTGAGCCCGCTCACACGTCACCTATTCGTCCAGCATTTTCCAGATCGGAGTAGCACCCATGTCGCAGCAGCTCATCTTCGCAGCCACCTCGGGCGATCCTGGCCTGGGGACAACCTTCTGGCTGGCCGCCATCATCGGCGTGGTCGCCCTGTTCTTCTTCAGCTTCATGTCACTGCTGGTGAAGCGCTACAAGCGCTGCCCCAGCAACCGCGTACTCGTCATCTACGGTAAGGTGGGCGGACATCAGACCGCCAAATGCATCCACGGCGGCGCGGCTTTCGTGCTGCCCCTCATTCAAGACTTCGACTACCTCAACCTGGAACCGATCCAGATCGAAGTGCCGCTCAAGGGAGCTCTGTCGCTGGAAAACATCCGCGTCAACGTGCCCAGCGTGTTCACGGTGGCCATCGGCACCGATTCGGACATCATGCAGAACGCGGCCATCCGCTTGCTCGGGCTGACCACCGACGAGATCAAGCAACAGGCAGGCGACATCATCTTCGGCCAGCTCCGCCAGGTCATCGCTTCCATGCAGATCCAGGAAATCAACCAGGACCGCGAGAAGTTCCTCAGCAACATTCAAAACTCGCTGGAACCGGAATTGAAGAAGATCGGCCTCGAGCTGATCAACGTCAACATCACCGACATCACCGACGAGTCGGGCTACATCGAAGCCATCGGCCGCAAAGCAGCCTCGCAGGCAATCCAGCAGGCCTCGGTCGACGTGGCCCAGCAAGAAAAGTTGGGCCAGATCGGCGTCGCCGAGCACGACCGTGAACGAATGGTCCAGGTCTCCAATGCCAACAAGGAACGGGAGATCGGCACCCGCACCGCCCACCGCGAGCAGGCCGTCCGCGTCGCCGAGCTCGAAAAAGAACAGAAGATCGGCGAGCAGAAAGCCCACTTCGAACGCGACATCCAGGTCAAGGACGCCGAGCGGGCCATGCGTATCCAGCTGGCCGACGCCAACGCCAAAGCCATCGTCGGCGAAACCACGGCCCAGGCCGAAATCGCCGGCGCCAACGCCAATCTCCAAGTGAAGCAGGCCGAAGCCTACCGGCTTGGTGAAACCAAGAAACGCGAAGCGGAAGCCGCCGTCGAAGAAGCTCAGCACCGTGCCCAGGCCAAGGCGGCCATCGCCGAGGCCGAACGCATCGAGGCGGAACGCCGCGCCGAGTTGGAAGCCCCCGCCAAGGCTCAGAAGGCCAAGACCATCGTCGAGGCCGAAGCCCTCGCCGCCAAACGCAAGCTGGAAGCCGAAGGTGAAGCCTCTGCCATCTTTGCCAGGCTGGAAGCCGAGGCCCGCGGGCAATACGAAATCCTGGCCAAGAAGGGTGACGGCCTCAAACGCATCATCGAGGCGTGCGGCGGCTCTCAGCAAGCCTTCCAGCTGATGATGCTCGAACACCTCGACAAACTGGCCGAGACCGCGGCCCAGGCCATCTCCAACATCAAGTTCGACAAGGTCATCGTCTGGGAAGGCGGCGGGGCCAATGGCAACGGCAACGGCCACGGCTCCAGTACCACTAACTTCCTCCAGAGCATGGCCCGCACGCTGCCCCCGATGATGCAGATCATGAAGGACATCGGCGGCGTGGAAGTGCCGGAATACCTGGCCAAGCTGACACCGGAACAACAACCGCATCAGAATGGGGGCCGGCCGGAGACCAAGCCGCAAGCGGCCCCGGTGGCGACGGCCCCGCCCGCGGCGCCAGTGGCGCAGGCTGCCCCGTCCGCGCAAGTCGCGCGTGGTCCCCAACAGCCCGCTCGTCCGGCGACCCCGCCGCCTGTGCCGCCCGCGCGGCCGCAGTAAGCGCGGGGTCGACAACCCGCGGAATCCTCTTGAGCAAGCGAGGGAACAACCCTCGCTTGCTTCTTTTTGGTCCATAGCAGGGACTTTCCGCCCGCCGGCAATCTTCTGGCCCCCTTGCTCCGTCTTCTAGTTGGCAGGCACGCTACCGAATCCAACCAGGTCTTCCTGTTCAGGAGCCAATCATGAATCGTCGCGAATTCTGGATCCAGGC
>JBFWSD010001048.1:0-3320 GCA_050248575.1 Gemmataceae bacterium | reverse complement strand
TTTCGTAAAGCCTCTTCGTTGGACACCCTACCGGGTCACTCGCCAGCTTGTAAAGCAATTGCGCCGTACCAGTGCGAGAAGTCGACAAATCGTCCACACCTGGCGCAATCCCGCCGCGTTGACTGCCCATCGTGAATTGCAACTTCGCGCCATGCGCTTGAACCGCAACGGCAGACGGGCTTCGCCGGACCTGGTCGCGCCGATCGCTTCTGCTCGTGCGGTGCCTTTGCTCCAAGCTGCTCGAACAGCTCGGCCTTGTGCGTTCTGACACGCTCCAAGAGTTCGGGCGACAATGCGTCCCTGGGGGCGTCGAGGGTCACTCGGCCATCGCGGGTGATGATCAATCGAATCCCTCGCTTGTCGCATTCGCTCATCACTTCGGCTAGCGCGCTCATATCGTCACCTGGACGCGGTTGTCCGACTCGGGCGGGCTATCGTGCCAAGATGAACCGACTTGGCATGTGCCTATCGTGCCAGGTTCGGAAACCGACTTTTCCTCGGTGTTTTCGCTATCGTGCCAAGATGCCAGGATGTCTTGCTCCGAGCTGACTTGGCACGTTGAAACGGCCGGCAGCTGCCAGTACCACGGACCTGAGAATTCCCGCCGGTAAGGCTTCACGCGCAACTCGTCCTTCGCGCGGTGCAGCGTTCGCCATGCATAGCTCGCGGCCTTGGCTTCCTCCTTGACCGTGGCCGTTTCCATCGGGCCAGATGCCAGCAGATCGCGCAGCCACTCAGCGGCCTGGTTGCGGGCTGTCGCTTCCGGCCCAGGCTTGCGGTCGCCGCGGTTTGAATTCTCGGCGGCCAGTGCCTCGTCGGCGCTCATCGTCACCAGGTCGCGCTCCCACGAAATGTGCGGCGGCTGCCCGATGATCGAGAAGGCCAATCCCTCGCCTTCCTCGGCCAGATTGTTCTTGCCCGGCAGCAGCAGCCGGCGCGAGCGATCGTCTCGATCTCGTGTCAGGTGCCAGACCGCCCGGGCGATTCCGGTAAAGGCTCGACTACCCAGCGCCAGGTCGTCGGCGATTCTGCCGGGGCTTTTGCGACGGTGTGCGACTACCAGCACTGCGGGACCACGCTTCTCGGCCAGTTTCGCGATCGGCGCCAGCACTGCACGAACCTCGTTGTCGCGGTGGGCGTCGGTGCGCCCTCCAAGGAAAGAGCCAACGGGATCGACAATGATCAACTTGCAGTCCGGCAGCCGCTCGAGTGCCGCCTCAATCGCGTCCAGGTCGGCCAGCGTCACCATCCGCTCATACCGGCCCTCACTGTCGAAGCGCACCACTGCCGACAACAGATGCACGCGGCGAAGATCGGCGTAATGCGCGTCCAGGCGGGGCCGGATCGTGTCCCCCGGGTCGTCCTCCGCTGAAATGAGAATCACCGAGCCCTGGGGACATTCACTGCCGTCTGGCCAGGGTGTGCCCGTGGTGACCCGAGCTGCCATATCAGTGGTCAGGAACGATTTGCCCTCACCAGGCCGGCCGACCAGCAGGGAGATCCGTCCCATCGGAATCCGCTGGGGCCACAGCCACGATATGGGTCGCGGTTCGACGTCAGCCAGACAGGTGAGCACTGGCCCTGACTCTGACGTTGCCGGAGCCCAGATCGGCGACGACTCGGCCAAAGGCATCAGCTCCTCCTTGGTCCCGCCAGCCGCGATCCAGTCGCTCACATCGCCCTTGGCCGGCAGGCCAGGCAGGTCCACGATCCGCACCCACTCCGCATGGCCGTGCAGAGAGTGCGCGACCTGCTCGATGTGTCGGAGGCCCGAGTCGTCGTTGTCCCGCGTCGCGTTGACACGTCTTCCGGCCAGAAATGCAGCGTGTTCGGCGGTCCACTTTCCGGCGCCCCCTGCGTTACAGGTCGCCAGCACGCCGATGCGGGCCAGGTTGTCGACGTCCTTCTCGCCTTCCACCACGAACACCGGTTCGTCCGGCCGTGCCAGCAGCTCTGGCAAGCGATACGGCACGACACGCGCACCTTTGACGGACCACACCCAGCCGCCGCCGGGCTTGGGGCGACGCTGCCGGAAGTCTTTTGGGTCGTAGCGCACCACCTGAAACAGCAACTCGCCACGTTCGTCCCAATAGTCGTAGGTGGCGACGATCTGCGGCTTGCCGTTGCCTTCCTGTCCATTGGCCTGTCCACGGTATTCCTGCTTCTCTCGGCCGGCAGGCAATACCGTTGACGTTGACGCAACAAACAGGTCCGTAGGCTCTAGGCCCATCGCCTCGCAAATCGCTTCGAGCGAACAGCCAGCGTGGCACTTGAGCAAGACCCTGCCGTCCTCCCCCTCGGCGATTGACAGGCTGGGCTGCCGATCGTCGTGGGCCGGACAGCAGGCCGACCAGCCGGCGCCTGACTTCTTGGCATCAGGCAGCAACGCCAGAATCAGTTCAAGCGGCGTGGTCATCGCTGCCTCCGTCGCTGTGCTCGACTTGCTTCTCCAACCACGCCGCGAGGGTGGCGATGGGGTACAGCACAGTTCGCCGGGTCCCAGTGCCGATCCGCACGCAGGGAATCTCCCTATCATGCGTCAGTTGCCAAAGTAGCCTTGGCGAGATCCCCAAGGCCTTCGCCGCCTCGCGAGGCCGGAGTGCCAGGGGGAATTCATGCAGTTCGTCAGACATTGCAGGGGATCCTCAAATGGTCGCTATGCCGCGAAATGCGGCTCGCATACCCCAAATCCCTTGGCGCCAACCGAAACTGGTAACCAGACGCGCACGAAAAAAGCCGCAAGGCATTGCGCCGAACGGCTTAGAGAAGTTGCGAAGTTTTTTACCTGACAACCGGCTGGTAACCGCAGTAACCTGTTACGTAACCTCATCCTCTCGTTGGTCTGGATCGTACTGTTGGGCCCGTCGGCGATGCACTTCACGACGCCGTCCGACTTCGCTGGCCTTCTCGCCCTTGCGATGTTGGATCCACCAATCGGACTTCAGCACCGCCTGCCTCGTCACGCCCAGCAGACTTCCCAGTTGGTCCGCCGACGCAGTTGCAGGCAGTGGAATAATCTCGTCGATCTGGCGCAGCTTCTCGTTGACCGTCAAACTGGTCGTTTTGAGGACACTCGCCGCTTGTGTGATACGCTCGTCGGACATTCCGTCTGTGAATACGCTGAGCAGCCGCTGGATCTCACCTTGGTTGGAATTCGGCTCTGTTTGCGGCTCTGACTCCACGGCTTGCGGCTGGCTCGCCACTGCCTGCTCGGTCGTCGTAGCCTCAGCGACCGCGGGTGATGGTGCAGAAACCTCCCAGCCGAGCCATTCGACGCACCCTGGGGCTGGAAAGTACGAGCCATTGAGTGCGGTCGAGAG
>JBFWSD010001047.1:0-3320 GCA_050248575.1 Gemmataceae bacterium | reverse complement strand
GTGATGACCAGTTCCTTGGTCTCCGAATCGCGGGTGACGCTGAAGGTGGGGTCTTCATCGGAGATGCGGGCCAGCGACTGCGAGATCTTCTGTTCGTCGCCGCGCGACTTGGGCTCGACGGCCAGCCCGAACATCGGCGTCGGGAAGCTGAGGCGCGGCATCTTGGGAGCGCTGGTCGAGGTGGCTACCGTGTCACCAATGCCGAGGTCTTCGATCTTGGCAACGGCGACGATGTCGCCGGCGATGGCCTCGTTGACCGTTTTCTGGTTCTTGCCCTGCATGAGCAGCAGGCCGCCCGAGCGCGAGCTCTTGCCGGTGCGCAGATTGACGATGGCCTGATCGGCCGTCAGCTTCCCGGAGTAGACGCGGAAGAAGCTGAGATTGCCCACGAACTTGTCGTTGAGCGTCTTGAAGACCTGCCCGACGAACTCGCCTTCGACCGCGGGCTTGAGGGCCACTTCCTCCGGCTTGTCCCCATCGGCCTTGGCGGCCTTGCGTTCCTTGCCCTGCACGGGCGACAGCGCGAAGGAGGCAATGGCCTCGAGCAGTTCGGCGACGCCGATATCCTTCTTGGCCGACGTGCAGAAGATCGGGACAACCGTGCCCGCCGCCAGCGCCTTGGGGATGGCGGCCGACAGCTCTTCCGCGCTGACCGCACCATCCGTGAGGTATTTTTCCATCAGGGCGTCGTCGCTTTCGACGATGGCGTCAACCAGGTTGGAGCGGATCGCGTTGACGTCAACCAGGCAGCCATCGGGCTGCTTGTCGGGCGGCTTGAGCACGCTGACCACCGAGCTGAAGTTGCCGCCGAGCCCGACTGGAGCGTTGAAGAGGGCGCAGGCCTTGCCGAACGAGTCGGTGAGGTTCTTGACGAGGGCGTCGAAGTCGATGTTTTCGTGGTCGAGCTTGTTGAGCACGAGCATACGGGCCAGGCCGCGCTTGCCCGCCTCGTTGAACATGCGCCGCGTGTTGACTTCGATGCCCTTGTCGGCCGACACCACCACGATGGCCGTTTCGATGGCGGCGAGCACTTCCAGGGCGCCGCCGACGAAGTCGGGATAGCCCGGGGCGTCGAGGATGTGGATCTGCTTGCCTTTATGCTCACAGTGCAGGAGGGCACAATCGATCGAAACCTTGCGCTTCTTTTCTTCGTCGTCGTAGTCAGAGACGCTGGAGCCGTCCTCGACGCTGCCGCGGCGATCGACGGCGCCGGCCTTGAAGAGCAACGTGTCCGCCAGCGAGGTCTTGCCCGCGCCGCCATGCCCCAGCAAACCGACGTTGCGAATGTCTTCCACGCGATAATTGGCCATGTTGGTATCCTTCTGAAATCCGATGCATGAATCCGCAGCATCTATAGCTTCCGCCGCCCTCTCCAGCAAGCAAGCCGGGAGCGCGGGCAGGATGCTTCTGTCGGATATGTGTCTCGTGGATCCTCTCGCCAGTTAATCAGGTTTCCGCGCCAACGCAAGAGCTTCCGGCAGCTGGATGGTGCCCTCGTACAAGGCTCGACCGATGATACAGCCCGGCAGCTGCAACTGCGCCAGCTGCTTGACGTCGTCCACGGTGGTCACGCCTCCCGAGGCGATCACGGGCGCCGGGCAAGCCGCCGCCATGGCACGCAAGCCCTCGAAGTTGGGACCTGCCATCATGCCGTCGCGGCCGATGTCGGTGTAGACCACCGCGGCCAGGGCCGCTTGCCTGGTGCGCTCGACCAGTTCGAGGGCACTCGTCTCCGACACTTCGAGCCAGCCCGCCGTGGCGACCTTGCCCGCGCGAGCATCGATGCCGAGCACGATCTGGCCCGGATGGCGTTCGGTCAACGCGGCAAGCCAGTCCGGATCCTGCAAGGCACGAGTGCCGATGATGACCCGGGCCACGCCCAGCTGAAGAGCCTGGGCAATGTGTTCTTCCGAACGCAGCCCACCGCCCAGCTGACAGGGGACGCCCGCAGCCGCAACGATCCGCCGCACCGACTCGCTGTTGACGGGCTGGCCGGCGCGGGCGCCATCGAGATCGACGAGGTGCAGATAGGTGGCCCCTTCTTCCACCCAGCGGCGGGCCATCTCGGCCGGATCGGCGGCGAACACCGTTTCCTGGGCGTAATCCCCTTGACGGAGCCGCACGCACTGGCCGCCGCGGATATCGATGGCCGGGTAAATCTGCACCGCACATCACCGTGAACGCTCGTTGAGCACGAAAAAGAAAGTTTAGGGAAAAGAGCCGGGCACGGGTAGAAGAAGCCGAACTCGACCTGCGCAGCTGTCCCCATGTCTCTCCGAAACGAGCCCCACGCGTTTGCACCAAGGCACGCGCGGCGGGCGAATGCATGCACTTTTTCATTGCGTCGATCCCTCTCCATGCAGTACAGTCAACCATGCCCTGTTCCCTCATATCATCGCAAGACTTGGGGGTGTCTGATGCGAGGCTCGAGGCGTCTTCCTGTCCTCCGTGCCGGATTCACGTTGATCGAGGCGCGACGAGTCGATCCTGTCGGCAATCAGATGCCGAGCAGTACGATCGGTCCCCGGAGGGACCAGAAGCCGGGCTTCTTGACTCGCCGCGGTTTCACGTTGATCGAGTTGCTGGTGGTCATTGCCATCATCGGTATTCTGATCGCGCTTTTGCTGCCCGCGGTGCAGAAGGTGCGCGAGGCTGCCAACCGGGCGCGTTGCAGCAACAGCCTGAAACAACTCGGCATCGCGGCGCACGGCTATGCGAACCTGCACGGGCGTTTGCCCGCGGCCGTGCTGATCGCCAATCCGCCCGCCAACGGCACGCAGGACATGGCGAGCAGCTATCGCACGCCGGGCTTCGGGCCAAACTGGGCGTGCATGTTGCTGCCGCACATCGAGCAAACGGCCCTGCACGCTCAGTATGCCACCGCCATGAGCAACTTCAGTTCCAGCAACGGGACCGATCAGAGCTGGCGCGGGCTGCGCGGCACGCGCATCCAGCTCTTGCTCTGCCCGTCGGATCAAGGCGCTGACCGCAAGTTCTCGCTCAACGGCGGCGACTGGGCGCGAGGCAACTACGCTGCCTGCGCCGGCCCGGGCTGGTTCAACTGGACGCTCGACGGCCAGTCCAACGGCAACGGCGGCGTCAACACCTCCCTCACCAACAATGCCGGCGGCATGTTTGGCGTCAACTGGGGCGTCGAGCTGGGCAAGGTCGAAGACGGTTCGTCGAACACCATCATGTTCAATGAAGTCCGCATTGGCATCAACGAGTTCGATCGCCGCGGCGTCTGGGCCATGGGGCTGGCCGGCGGCTCCAGCGTGACCGCGGGCAATGCCGTCGGCGACGCCACGGGCCCCAACGAT
>JBFWSD010001046.1:0-3334 GCA_050248575.1 Gemmataceae bacterium | reverse complement strand
TGCCCTCGCGTTTCTTCTTCTTCTTCTCTTCCTTGTCGGATTTCTCTCGCTCCGTCTTCTCACGCTCGGCAGTCACGGCCACCGCGGCGGCGACCGGAGCCGCTTCGACCGGGGCCGCAACCACCTTCGGCATGGCCCCCTCGGCCACCGCCACGATACTGAACCATTTGCCGCGGCGCCGCCGCTCAGTCAGGTTCTTGCAGACGCTTTCGATGTCGTAGGGGATCTCGGGAATGAGAACGATGTCGGCGCCGCCCGCGAGGCCGGCGGCCAGGGTGAGCCAGCCCGCTTTGTGGCCCATGAGCTCGATGACGATCACGCGCAGGTGCGCCTCGGCGGTCGAGTGCAGGCGATCGATGGCCTCGGCGGCCGTGGTCACCGCCGAATCGTGGCCAAAGGTCATGTCGGTCTCGGCGAGATCGTTATCGATCGTCTTGGGCAGGCCGATCACATTTAGGCCGCGCTGCATCAGGCTGTAGGCCACCTTGTGGGTGCCGTTGCCCCCCAGGCAGATCAGGCAATCCAGCCCGAGCCGCTGGTAGGTCTCGACGGCGCGTTCCGTAAGGTCGACAGTCTTGCCGTGGGGCAGCGGCATGCGATGCGGTTTCTCGCGGCTGGTGCCCAGGATGGTGCCGCCCGTGGTGAGGATGTTGGACACGTCGGGCAGGTGCAAGACGCGCGAGTGGTTCTCGACCAGCCCGCGGAAGCCCTTCTCGATGCCGAT
The DNA here is from genome assembly GCA_050248575.1 of Gemmataceae bacterium. Lineage (GTDB taxonomy): Bacteria > Planctomycetota > Planctomycetia > Gemmatales > Gemmataceae > JBFWSD01. The sequence continues at coordinate 2,610 of JBFWSD010001046.1, read as the reverse complement.
GACTTCAATGTGGTATTCGCTGATGGCGGGCTTGACCACGCCGCGGATGGCGGCATTGAGACCAGGACAATCACCCCCGCTGGTGAGGATGCCGACGACGCGCGTACGGCTTGGCAAGAACATCGTGCAAATCCTCCCGCCATCGGAGCATCCTGTGGGCGGTCACTGTCTTCATTATTGCAGGTGAGCGGATAGTTTGGAGAGGAGATTTGGGAAACAATCAAAAAGGTAGAATTGATGAAGGAAAAAGACACCATAGAGATAGCACCACGGTGACTAGCAATATCACCGCAGCGCTTCGAGCAGGCCGGCGGCCTTGTGCCAGGTCTCGGCGTATTCCTGCTCGGGCTGCGAATCGGCGACGATGCCGCCGCCGACGGGGAATTGAACCCAGCCCTGCCCGATCGTGAAGGTGCGGATGAGAATGTTCGTGTCCATCGCGCCGTCGAAGCCGAGGAAGCCGAGGCTGCCGCAGTAGGCGCCGCGGGCCGTGCCTTCCAGCTCGGCGATGATCTCCATGGCCCGGATCTTGGGGGCACCGGTCACCGAGCCGCCCGGGAAGGCAGCACGCAGGAGGTCGATGCCGGTCAGCCCGTCGCGCAATTTGCCGCGCACTTCCGAGACCAGGTGGTGGACGAAAGCGTAACTTTCCAGCCGGCACAGGGCGGGCACGCGAATCGATCCATACTGGCAGACGCGGCCCAGATCGTTTCGCAGCAGGTCGACGATCATGGTGTTCTCGGCCCGGTCCTTGGCGGAAGCCAGCAGCTCCTGCGTGAGGCATTCGTCTTCAGAGAACGAACGGCCGCGTGGCCGCGTCCCCTTGATCGGACGAGTTTCCACTTCGCCCGCATCGAGGCGCAGGAAGCGTTCCGGCGAGGCGCTGGCCAGGACGAAGTCTCCCATATCGAGGTAGCCCGCGAAGGTGGCCGCGTTGCGTTCGCGCAAGCGGGCAAAGATGTCGAGCGCACCGCGTTCCTGGCGGGCCAGCAGTCGCTGGGCAAGGTTGACCTGGAAGCAGTCGCCGGCATGGACATAGTCGACGGCGCGGCGGACGGCCTGCAAGTAGTCGGCCCGCTTGAAGTTGCTGAACAGCCCGGGCTGCCCGTGCACCGGGAAGCTGCGTTGCGGTGCGATCGCCGGAGCATTTGGTGCATTGCCTCGCGCAGCGGCAGCCGCATGCAATCGGGCGCGGACGAACTGGAGCCGCTGTTCGGCCCGTCGGCGCCGCCGCGCGGGCTCGCGTTCGGGAAAGCCGGTCGAAATCAACCAGGCGCGATTTTCCACGTGGTCGAAAGCGAGCACCCAGTCGTAGAGTCCGACGGCCAGGTCGGGCACCTGGAACTCATCGACGCCGGGCCGCGGCAGTCGCTCGAGGTGATGACACAGGTCATAGCCGAACAGTCCGGCCAGCCCGCCCTGAAACGGGGGCAGCCCGGGCAGCGTCTCGGCGCGAAAACGCGCCAGCCGTTCCGCCAGCACGGCGAAGGGGTCCGTATCCGCCAGCCGGCCAAGCTGATCGCGGATTCGGCCCCGCCGCGCGCCAAGCCAGTCGAAAGGATCGGCCGCCAGGTAGGAATAGCGACCCAGCTCCGGGTGAGCCATCGCACTGTCAAAGAAAACGACGTGTTCCAGCCCGTGCAGGGCAAGGAACGCCCGCCACGGCTCGACCCCGGTCAGCTCTTCAACGATCGGGCATGATGTTGGCGAGCGCGGAGCGTCCGCCCCTTGATCCGGTCTTTCACCCGGATCGAGATCGACCAGACACGCATCCGGATGGGCCCAGTCGGCGGCGATATCTTCCTCGACCCAGTCGCCGCCGGCCAGGCAGACGGAAGGATGCGGCCCGGCGCGGAGCTCGGGATCATCCCCCATCAAAGCACAGGGCCAGGCAGTCGCCAGGGCTTGCAACTCAGCGTTCATCTTCTTTCATTCTAGACCGGTGGCTGGTCTCCGGCACCGTCAACAGGCCCCAGTCCAGGGCCTGGTCTTGTACGTAGTTCTTGCCCAGCGCGAGCGCGGTCGCCGCCTTGGCCAGTTCGAAGCCAAGATAAAACGCATGCGCCGGATCGATCTTGTCGCGGCGGGCCATCTCCTCGAAAAGCTGGAAGGGATCGGTCCCTTGCAGCGACATCTTGTCGTTGAGCACGTGCAGCAGCCCGCGTTCGGCGAACAGGCGGAAGTTGCGATCGCCAATCTGCCCGGCCAGTTCGCGCAGCGTCTGGTCGCCATGCTCGCGCAGCTTGGGGTCGCGGAGCATGACCAGCCCGGGCTCCACGTGCTTGGGCAGCACGCGCTCGTGCACGGCGTGATGGACCAGCCGCCGCGCCAGGTCGAGCTCGCGCACGCTGCTCCGGCACCAGTTGATCACCTCGGTGGTCAGCACACTGTGAATCCGCAATTCTTGACAGAAGCCAAGCAGCAAGACGTTGACGCCCGCCGAGTCGACCTCGGTCAGCTCGGTGAGGTTGCCGATGCCCAGCATGATCTCTGCGAGCGGATAACGGCGGCGTGCTTCCAGGTAGCGGCCCAGCGAGGCTGCGAACCCGAAGCCGATCGGCTCGATCACCGGATCGAGTCGATAGGGCACGCCCTCTTTCTCGAGCACCT
>JBFWSD010001045.1:0-3334 GCA_050248575.1 Gemmataceae bacterium | reverse complement strand
AATGGCGACATTGATCTTGTCGCGCCAGGTGCGGGCCGTTTCCGCGAATTGCTGCAGACGATCGAGCGCGCCCTGTTCTTCGGCGGACACAAACAGCACTACCCGGTCGGCCAGCCCGAGCAACCGCGTGAGCCGTTCGGGCTCCAACTCGGTCGGTAAATCGAAGATGATGCGATCGGCATCCTGCCATTCCGTGGCCTGCTGGCGAATGGCCTCCACGTCAAGCATCCGACCTTCTGCGTACATCTGCCGAAAGCGGACGGCGGGCAGCGACTGCCACTGCTCGGAATTGCTGAACACGGCAAGTTCTTCGCCGGCCTCGCCGAGGCGGCTGATCAGGCGCTGGGCGGTGGGGCGGCTCGCCGGCGACAGATGAAGGAGCGCCAGCATCATCGGGGCGCGCCGCTGCGCGCCGCCGAAATACAGCTTGCGCTGACTGCCCGCATAGGCGGTGAGCCAGGTGCGGCGCAGGTCGCGAAAGCGAAAAGTGAGGTCCATGGCCTGTTCGTAATCCAGCCGGAGAACCAAGGTCGGCTCCAGGGCAATGAGACGCACGGGCACAGGCTCGCTGAGAGCGGCGACGACCATGCCAAACTGCTCGCCACGCTCGATCATGCGGAAGAAAGACTCGCTGCCATCGGCACCGATGCGCACGGCTTTCAGCCGGCCGCGCAGAACGAAACCAACCGCGCTCAGCAAGGCATTGGCTTCGTGCACGACGCTGCCCACCTCGAATTGATCAAGGCGGGCATGTTGCACGACCTCTTGCAAGGCCTCGTCGGAGACGCCGTGAAAGTACTCGTGGACTTTCAACAGGGAATGGATGTCTGCGCTCATGGCCGCCTCTCTCGATCTGGGTTTATTGCTAGCGTACCAGACAGAAGTCGAGCCAGTCGATCCCACGAAGGGTTGGCCAGTGGGGCTGCCTGCATTTACGGCCGCTATCGGTGGTAGGTTTGCTACAACCGCGCCCCCAACGGCGAACGAAACGGGCCACGGACAAAGAATGATCATTCCGTGGCGTCTTTCCGGGCCAGCTTCCGTTTACCGGGTGTCCTGATCCTGACACCTGAAAACGGAGGCCATCCATGTTTCGCAAGTGGTTCACACTCGCAGTGGGGCTGATGGGATTTGTGGCGGCCTGGCACTTGCTGGCGGGCTGGGTGGTGGCAGGAGGAGAGCGATTGCTCTATCTCACGCCGCCGGCGTTCTTTCTGAGTTGGCTGATCGTGGCCGAGAAGGGCTGGCGCGATATCCGACCGCATCTCAGACCACTGGCCCTGCTGCTGGGCGTCGTTACCGTGCTGGTGGCGAGCCCCATTCTCACGATGCATTTCGCGGCGCCCGGCTTCCCGATTCGCTGGGGGCAAATCGGGGTCCTGATCTACTTTGTGATGGCCCTGTTGTTTCTGGTTGGCGCTGCCTGGTGGCTGCTCGGGCAGATCCTGCTGGGGGCGGGCCAGCTGATCAGCCCCGGTTTCGCCGAACGCCGGGCGGCTTATCTCGAGCGGCACGTGCCCGCTGCCCTGGTGGTGCTGTTGCTGCTGCCCTTTTTGCTGGCGGCCACGCAGGTGCATCGCTTCAAGGTGCCCAACGGCTTCACGCCGCGGCTGTTTGATCGCGACTTCGAGGAAGTGACTTTTCGAGCCCGCGACGGCCTCAGGCTGGAGGGCTGGTTCGTGCCAGCCAAGAAGCCGTCGGCGCGAACGCTGCTGGTTTGCCACGGGCTGAACAACTGCCGCGCCAACATGCTGGGCTGGCTGCCCCTCGCCGACGATCTGAACGCTAACCTGTTCGTGTTCGACCTGCGCGGGCATGGCGACAGCGCCGGGCAGACGGTGACGTTCGGCTACCTGGAGCGCGCGGACGTGTGTGCCGCGGTGAATTATCTGCGGACCCAGCGGCCCGGGCAGACGCGCGAGCTGATCGGCGCCGGGATCAGCATGGGGGCCGCCTCGCTCATCGGCGGGGCGGCTCTCGTCGATCCTCCCTTCGATGCGCTCGTGCTCGATAGCAGCTTCGCCACGGTCGATGGCGTGGCCGAGAACCTGGTCGCCGGGTTGCCGCGATCGGCGCGGCGCGGGCTGGCGGCCCTCGGTGTGCCAGCGACCAGCTTGTTGACCGGTTGCCCGCTCGAGGACTTGCGGCCCGTCGACTGGATTCGCTCGGTGCGTGCCCCGGTGTTCATCACCCATGCCCGCGGCGACAAGCTCATCCCGGCTGCGCATGCCGAAATGCTGTACGAACAGGCCTGCACGCCCAAGCAACTATGGATCGTGCCCGGCGGCGATCATGGCAGTGCCCTGGCCGATCCGAGTTACTTTGCCCGTGTGAAAGAGATGGTAGAGGCCAACCTGGAAACACCGGTCAGCGGGCAATGAAGCCGCCGTCGACGACAAGAGTGGCGCCGGTGATGTAGCTGCCCGCATCACTGGCGAGCAAGAGCGCCGGGCCGACCAGCTCTTCGGGCTGGCCCCAGCGCTCGAGCGCCGTCATCTTCGCGAACGATGCCTTCTCCTCGGCGGAGAGCAGCTTCATTGGCAGGTCGGTGAGGAAGGGGCCCGGCGCGATGCAGTTGACCGTGATGCCGAATGCGCCCAGATCGAGAGCACTGGCCCGCCCCATGCCCAGCAGGGCCGATTTCGTCGCCGAATAGATGTTGCGGGCCTCCTTGGAGACAATGCCCATGATCGACGAGATGTGGATGATGCGGCCCCAGCGGCGCTCTTTCATGCCGGGCACCAGCTCCCGGGTGAGCAACATCACCGAGCTGAGGTTGATCTCGAGGACGCGGTCCCAGTCCTCTTCCTTGATCTGGTCGATGGGCTGCGGGACGTTGGTGCCAGCGTTGTTGATGAGGATGTCAACCTTGCTCATCTTGTCGAGGGCCGTCCGCGCCAGCTTCTTGACGTCGTCGCGGCTGGCCATGTCCGCCACCACGTAAAGGCCTTTTTGCTTGGTTCCCTCGAGGATCTCATCGAGGGCAGGCTTGAGCTCTTCCTCGTGCCGGCTGGAGATGACGATGTCGGCGCCGGCCTCCGCGAAACCGCGAGCCATGGCCTTGCCCAGCCCCTTGCTGCCCCCGGTGATGAGCGCGGTCTTGCCCGTCAGATCGAATGGTTTCATGATGCTGCGCCAGTAGTGATGCGAATGCAGAAGTCAAAGTGCAGAAATCAGAACCCCCCGATTCTGCATTTCTGCCTCTTCTCAGACTCCCATGGTGTTGTAGCCGCAATCGACGAACAGGATCTCGCCGGTGATGCCCGACGCCAGCGGGCTGCACAGGAAGGCGGCGGCGTTGGCGACTTCTTCGGGCTCAATGCCGCGTGGCAAG
>JBFWSD010001044.1:0-3338 GCA_050248575.1 Gemmataceae bacterium | reverse complement strand
TCCAATCTGGAATTAGCTGTGAGTCTTCGGTCCAAACCATCGCAAAGGTCTTGCCTTCAAATGCGAGGAAGAGATCTTCCCGCCAACGCGAATCTACGTGCGTTTCATCAATTCGCGCCTCGATCGCCAGCAAGGGTTCGACCGACATGCCAAGGCCGGGCAGGATGCCACGCCAGCACGCACAGGCGAAGAGGCCGAACTTGCGACGGCAATCGGCCATGCCCCAGGTGGCCTGGTACATGTCGAGTGGGTGCTCGGCGTTGTTCCATACGCTGAGAGTCATGCGAACCTCCGCAGACAATGTAGCGAAGCCTGAGAGCTTGCGCCAGCCCGCCTGCGGCAAACCGCACCTTCTGGAGCGATCGTAGGGGCTGTAACGTCCTCCCCGGACCTTCGTTCCCTCTTTCCCGCGATCTCGTAAAGACAAGCCGCCGCCCGTAGGGGCACAATGAACGCCTGCAAGCGATGCCGGTCGGCCCAGCCTTGGTCGGCATCAGGTCGAACCTGCAAGAGGTCGCGGATGAGGGTGCGTTCCAGCAGAGCCGAGGGAGCCTGGCTGTCGATCGGTGCGATCGCGGCGCTGTGCGGCGTGCTGGCCATCGTGCCAGTGGGAGCGCAGCAGGGCTTTGGACCGACGGTCGAGCCGCCGCTCTCCGGGCAGCCCAATCCACCCGGGCCACTGCCACTGCAACCGCAACAACCACTGCAGCCTCAGCAACCGCCCCTGCGGCAAGGGGAAGTGTGCCCGGCGCCTTCGGCCTGCCCGGGCGATCCGGCCACGCCGGTGATCACGCTGCAGGTGCGCGTGCCCGCGAGTATCGCGGCGGGCCAGGATCTCGAATACCGCATCTGTGTCAAGAATGTGTCGCAGGCGGCCGCCCATCACGTGATCGTCCGCGATCCGTTGCCCGCGAACGCCCGCTTCGTGCGGGCCGATCCGCAGCCCAACCAGACCACGCCCGAGCTGCTCTGGAACCTGGGCACGATGGAAGGGGGCGCTTGCCGCGAGATCGTGCTCGTGTTGCAAGCAACCGGCGACGTCCGCAACTGCGTGCGCATCCAGTTCGAGCACGGGCAGTGCGTATGTACCAGCATCGCCCAGCCCGCGTTGCGGCTGGAAAAGTGCGGACCGAACGAGGCCATCCTTTACGATTCGCTCAACTACTGCTTGAAAGTCACCAACACCGGCAGCGGCGTGGCTTCGAATATCCGCATCGTCGACCAGTTGCCCGAAGGGCTCGAGCACGAGAGCCGCCGCCGCGAGCTGACCTGGGACGTGGGCAATCTCGGCCCGGGCGAGACGCGCTGCGTGGAATATCAGGTGGTCGCCAAGGCGGCGGGCCGTCACTGCAACCAGGCCACGGCCACCGCGGCCGGCGGGCTGACCGCCAACGCCGAACATTGCGTCAACGTCGGCGAGGCCAAGCTGAACCTGACCAAGACCGGCCCGGCGCAGCGGTTCGTCAGCGTGCCGGCGACCTATCAGCTGACCGTGACGAACAACGGCTCGGTGGCCCTCACCAACGTGGTCATCAACGATCCGCTGCCCGCGCAGACTTCGTTCGTCAGTGCCAGTGCGGGGGGACGACTGGTGGGCAACACGGTGCAGTGGCAGATTGGCACCTTGGCCCCGGGTCAGAGCCGCACCGTGGACGTCGAGCTGCGTGCCGCCGCCGCGGGCCGTGTGTGCAACCGGGCCACCGCGACCGCCGATCGCGGCATCAATGCCCAGGCCGAGGCTTGCACCGACTTCCAGGGCGTGACGGCCCTCCACCTCGAAGTCGTCGACCTCGACGATCCGATCGAGGTCAATGAACAGACCCGCTATGTCATCCTGGTGCGCAACCAGGGGACCAGCCCGGCGACCAACCTGCGGATCACCGCAGTCGCGCCGAAGGAAGTTTCGATCGTGCGCGTGACCGGGCCGTCGGATCATGTCAAGGACGGGCAGAAAGTGACCTACAATCCGGTGACGCTGCCCGCACGCGGCGAGGCCCGCTACGAGATCACCATCCTGGCCCAGGAACCCAACCCCGAAGGGGGCGACGTTCGCTTCAAGGTCGAGATGACTGCCGACCAGCTCAAGGCCGGGCCGGTTCACGAAGAAGAAAGCACCAACATCTATCGCGATATTCCCAACCGGCTGCCCCCGATGCCCGAGGGCAACCCGCCCGCTCGTCTGAACCCGCTTCCTCCCCCGGAGGGCAATCCTCCGCGTTGATCTTCACGCAGACCCCTCTCGAAGCGCGGCGTGGACGCTCGTGGCGACCCGTCGCGCTCGTTTTTTTTGCCGTCTCCCATCACCTATTCGGAATAGAGGAGGGGCCGTACCTCGACGACTCCGCCAACGGGCAGCGTTGGAAAACGCATGGCGATCGAGACCGCTTCTTCGCGATCACGGCATTCGATCAGGTGATAGCCCCCCAGCTGTTCCTTGGTCTCCGCGAACGGGCCGTCGATCAACGTCGGTTTCGCGTCGACCTGGCGCACGGTGACGGCCGTCGCAGTCGCATCGAGCTTGCCACCTCCCAGCAGTAGTCCCTTCGACTTGAGTTCCTGGATCAGCAGCCCGTACCTGTTCATGATTTCGTCCCGTTGCGCATCGGGCAGTTTCCGCCACGCGGCCTCGCTGGCACAACAAAGAAGCAGGAAGCGCATTGGTACTCTCTCCTTGAATTGGTCGCCGGTTCCCGGGCCCCACCCATGGGTGCAGGCCACACACATGAACTGGTCGAACAGAAGGCACGCCAATCGACATTGCCGGCGCGGAATTGCTGCTGGCGCGACGGGATCGCGGCCAAGTTGCTCGACAACGGGGCGTGTGTGTGTCAGAAGTACCTGTTGCTGAACATGTTGCCCGCAATAGAAGTGCTGATGATCTTGAAGAACCACAGGGCGAGAAGGATGGCCGCCGGCGTGAGCGCGGAGGCGATACCTTCCGTCAGCTTGTCGATCTTGGTATAGCCGTTGAAGAGAAAGAGCACGCAGAAGCAGCCCGCGGCCACGGCAACGATGCCGACGACTTCGAAGTTGGCCGGCCCAACAATGCCCATGAGGGCGATCGTCAGGGAGAACGGCAGCACGGCCAGCCCGCCAATGAACGAATCGGCATGAAAGCCCCCCTGGCCGCCAAGAGCGGCCCGCGCGCCGGCGCCCGCGCCTGCCAACCCTAGCCATGGCGTCATACCCACACTGATCACGATGAAGATCCCCTTGAGGATCGCCCCGAGATCTTTGCTCTGGACATTCAACGATGCGCCCTGTGAACTGGCCCTCATCATCATGATGATCGCAACAAAGAAGATGGCCAAGGGCAGACTGGCGCCGAGTGCCACACC
>JBFWSD010001043.1:0-3340 GCA_050248575.1 Gemmataceae bacterium | reverse complement strand
CGATTCGCGCCGGAAGCACACGAAGAAGCGTCCGGCGAACTCGAAGCCGCTGGCACCCCTGTCCCCAGTTTCTCGCAAGCCACGAGCTGACCTTCCCTCGGAGCGATACCATGAGCGATCGACCTACTTTGGTGGTGATGGGCAGCGGCCTTGCGGGTGCCCGCCTCGTCGAGGAGACCTTGCGGCGTGCTCCCGACCGTTTCCACATCCGCATGTTCGGCGCCGAACCGCACGGCACCTACAACCGCATCTTGCTCTCGCAAGTGCTGGGCGGTTTCGAAGGGGATCAGCCCCTCTGGCTGAACACACGCGAGTGGTACGAAGAACGCGGCGTGTTCTTGCATGCGGGCGTGCGCGTGGACAGTATCGACCTCGACAAACAGGTCGTGGTCGGCGGGCACGGCCGCGTTACCGAGCCTTACGATACCCTTGTGGTGGCGACCGGCTCCAAGGCGTTCCTGCCCAAACTCGCCGGGGCCGACAAGCCCGGCGTCTTCGTCTTTCGCACGCTGGAAGATTGCGAGCGGATCGCGGAACATGCGCGCGATTGCGAACGGGCCGTGGTTCTCGGCGGCGGGCTGCTCGGCCTGGAAGCCGCCCGCGGGCTGCTTGGCCTCGATCTCGACGTCACCGTGCTCGAACTGGCGGGCCACCTCATGCCGCAACAGCTCGACGAGGCGGCGGGCAAGCTCCTGCAAAGGAAGCTCGAAGACATGGGCATCGAGGTCCGCACGCGCAGCGCGGCCACCTCTCTCATTGGCGACGAGTGCGTGACTGGGGTAGCGCTCGCCGATGGGACCGTGATCGAGACTGACATGGTGGTCATCAGTTGCGGGATCTGCCCGAATGTTGCCGAGGCCCGGGCCGCCGGCCTCCACGTCGAGCGCGCCATTGTCGTCGACGATCAGCTCATGACTTCCGACGATCGCGTCTTCGCGCTGGGGGAATGTGCCCAGCATCGCGGCCGCATCTACGGGCTGGTCGACCCGATCTACGAGCAAGCCCGCGTGCTGGCCGACGTGCTCACGGGCCGCAACGCCGACGCCCAGTATGCCGGCTCCAAGCCGAGCGCCACGCTCAAAGTGATGGGCGTCGATCTGGTCAGCATGGGCGAAGTCGACGACGCCGGCGAAGACAAGCAGGTTTACTGCCAGCTCGACCAGGTGCGCGGCGTCTATCGGAAGTTGGTGCTGCGCGAAGAGAAACTCGTAGGGGCCATCCTGCTGGGCAGTCTCGACAACGCCAGCCGGCTGACCCGGCTCTATCGTGAAGAGGAACGAGTCGCCGATGCCGCCGCGCTCCTGTCCAGCCCGAACAGCCGCGATGCTTTGCTCGAAGAAGGGGGCGATGCCGACCTGGCCTGCCTGCCCGACAACACCCAGATCTGCAACTGCAACGAAGTCAGCAAGAAGACGATCATGGCCGCCATTGCAGGAGGTGCGAAGTCCGTCGCTGAAATCGGCAAGTGCACGAAGGCGGGCACGGGTTGCGGAACCTGTCAGCCCTTGCTCAGCCAGCTCCTTGCCGGCGCGAACGGGCAGAAGGCAGCCCCGGTCCTCAGCAAGCTCGAGCTGATGAAGCAGGAGCGAAATGGCCTCGACATTGCCGAGGCCCTGGCCCCTTTGATGAAAGACAATCGCTGGCAAGAAATGTCCGACGACGACAAGCAGCTCTCGAAATGGCGCGGGCTTTTCTTCCGCAAACCGACCCCGGGCCACTTCATGCTCCGCCTCCGCTTCAACGCCGGACAGGCCACCTCCGAACAGTTCCGCGTCATCGCCGATCTCTCCGACGAGTTCGGCAAGGGCTTCTGCGACCTGACCACGCGGCAGCAGATCCAGCTCCGCTGGTTCACGCTCTCACAGATCGACGAGATCTGGCAGCGGCTCGAGGCCGTGGGCCTCAACACGCTGCAAACCGGGGCCGACAATGTCCGCGGCGTGTGTGGCTGCCCGGTGGCCGGGCTCACGCCCCACGAACTCTTCGACGCCACGCCGGTGGTCGATGAATACACGCGGGCCATCGTCGGCAATCGCGAGTTCACCAACTTGCCGCGCAAGTTCAACGTCACGGTCACGGGCTGCCTGGAGAACTGCTGCCACACGGAAACGCAAGACATCGCACTGGTGCCCGCCTATCGCGAGCTGGAGGGCCGCCAGGTGAACGGCTTCAATGTTCTCGTGGGGGGCAAGCAGGGCTCCGGGGGCTACACGCCCGCCCAGCCCCTCGATGTGTTCGTGCGGCAAGAGCAGGCCGTTTCGGTGTGTATCGAACTGACGCGGATCTTTCGCGATCACGGGGCGCGCTCGGCCCGCAATCGCGCCCGGCTGGCGTTTCTGATCCAGGATCGCGGTCTGCCCTGGCTGCGCAGCGAACTGGAGAAGCGGCTGCATCTGCCCTTACTTGGCGCGGGGAGCGATCTGCGCAAGAAGCACCACGTCGATCATGTCGGCATTCATCCACAGAAGCGTGATGCGCTGGCGGGCGAGCCGCCATTGCATTACCTCGGCATGGTCGTGCCGGTCGGCCGCATCACCACGGAACAACTGCGCGGCGTGGCCAGGCTGGCCGATGACTACGGCAATGGCAGCCTGCGCCTGACGGTGGGCCAGAACATCGTGATCCCGAACATCCCGGAAGCCCGCATCGGTGCTCTTACCGAGGAACCGATCTTCAAGGAGCTGCCCTTCGATCCGTCGCCGATCATGCGCGGGCTGGTGGCGTGCACGGGCAACGATTATTGCCCGATGGCCCTCATCGATACCAAGGGCTACGCCATCGAGGTGGCCCGCGAACTCGAGAAGCGGACCGCCCATCTGAAGCTCAAGCCGCTGACGATCAACTGGTCGGGCTGCCCGGCAGGCTGCGGCCTGCATCAGGTGGCATCGATCGGCATGCAGGGCTGCCGCTCGCGCGTGGACGGACAGATCGTGGACGCGGCGCATGTCTGCATCAATGGCCGCGCCGGCCCCGAGCCGCGCGTCGCCACCGATGTCCTCTACGACGTGCCTATCTCCCGGCTGCCCGATGCCCTGGATGCGTTTGTGGCGTACTTGCCAAGAATCTGATCCGTCGGCCCGACGGCGCGGGTTCGCCCGACGCAGGACCGTTATCCCGACGCGGCTAGCCCGACGCGGCTAGCCCGACGTAGGTTCGCCCGACGCAGGACCGTTAGCCCGACGCGCCAGCGAGAGTTAGCCCGACGCGCCAGCGAGGGGGCAAGCTATCTCTCGCGAAGATCGTGTGCAGGCTGCAGGTTCCGTCTAGGCCTCCTTCCCTCGCTAGGCCTCCGCAGTGTCCGCGTTCTCATAGCTTGAGTATCCCTCGCTAGCGCGTCGGG
>JBFWSD010001042.1:0-3345 GCA_050248575.1 Gemmataceae bacterium | reverse complement strand
CTTGCGGGACAGTCCGCGCGACTGGCCGCAGCGACTCAACTACAAAGAAGACCTGGCCGATACCGTGCTCAAGTGGATGGGGGACCCGGGCCGCTTCGCCCCCGCCGATCTTGGCCTGGCCTGGCTGCTCGAGCTGGTGGCCCGCAGCGAACCGCGCTATCACGAGTTTGGCGTCGAGACCTTGATTCGATCGTTCACTCCGGCGGACCTGGCCCCGCGCGGCGACGATCGGGTCGAGTTTATCGGCGTCACCTTTGCCTTCGCGGGCAAGACGGCGCAGCAGCCCCGCGAACAGTACGAAGAGCTCGTCCGCCACAACGGCGGCACGCTCTGGAACATGATCTCGCCCAACCTGCACTATCTCGTCATCGGCGATGATGGCTCCGCGCTGCTTGGCCAGGGACCGAAGGGAAGCCGGCAGCAGAAAGCCGAGGAACTGAACGCCGCCGGCGCGAACATCGCCATCCTTACGGAAGCGGCCCTGGTCGAGTTGCTCGCGCCGAAGCCGGCGGCCGGCGATGCCACGCAGGCGGGCTGCGAACGCCTGTGGCGAATGGCGATCACCCCGGGACCGGCCGATTCGCCGATCGCCAGCTTTGCCCGCAAGTACCTGCTCGCCCGTCATCCCGAGTTCGCCGCCGAAGAAAACCGCAAGCTGGCAGAAGGGGCCGAGGTGCCCCGCGAGTTCTACAGTTTCGCGCGCGTGAAGTCGTTGTTCTTTGAAACGCGAAGGCCGCTGCGCGACTTTGCTCTTGAGCTGGCCCGGCGTGAGTTTGCCCGCTGGTCGCCCGCCGCCGAGGATCTGATCAAGCTGTGCGAGGCGCCGCAGCATGCGGTGCGTGCCTTTGTCGCCGAGGCGCTGCTGGCCGAGGACAGCCCGGAGAATCGGCGTTTCCGCATCGATCCGGGCAAGCTCTCGGCGGCCGCCGTGTTCAGTTTCTGCGAATCGCTCGAGGAGTCGACGCGCGAGCTGGGCATGCAGCTCATTCGCCGCTCCCCTGCCCTGCACACCCCCGATCTCTTGTTCAACTTGCTGGAGAGTCCCGACCGCAAGGTGCGCTCGTTCGCGATCAGGTTGCTCTGGTCGCTCTATCGCGACCGGGGTATCACGGCGGGCTGGAAACCCACTCCCCGACCAGAGAAGGAGACCAAGAAGAAGCAGAAAGTCGATCCCGGTCCGGGCGCACCTGTGCGGCCCGAACAGGTGCCGATCGATCTGGAGCATCTGCGCGAGTCGCTGCGGCGCGTGCTCTTCGAACTGCCGGGCAGCAGGCCGCCTCCCGAACACCCCGACCAGGAAATCACCTTCCGCCTGAAGGCTCTGTCGACTCGCGAAGCCAAGCTGTCAATGATCGAAGTGATCCGCGATCTGGCCCTCGAAGAGTTCGACTTTGCCCGGATCGTGCAGCCCGTGCTGGAAGAATTCATCGGCTCGCGTGGGCAAAGCGAGAAGCACGCTTGCCTGGTGGCCGTCACGCGTATCCGCCACGCCCATATCGAGCTGCGCGGCAGCGAGGAGGCCGCCTCATGAGCACCACACGCCTGCTCACATACCGCGGCGACATCAAGGCACTCGTCGGCGCTGAAGACAACCTGGTGTTCGTCACGGTGCACGTGGAAAGGCAGCCCACGCCGATCTATCGCGTCGACACGGACAAGTGGAAGCTGACCGAAGAGGCGATGCCCGCCGGGGGATTGGCCCTCTTGCTGGATGAAGCGACGCTCTGGATCGCGGGCAGCGACGGCCGGCTTTATCGCTGCCCGCGCAATGGCGGTGCACCCGTGGCCCTCGATCTTGCCTTCGAGCCGGCGGCCATCGCGCTTGTGTCCCTTGCCAGGGAACGCCTGGCAGCACTGGCGGGCAACGTCATCCAGATTATCGATCGCACTCATGGAGAGAAGGTCCAGACCCTCCAACTCGACGAGACGGGCACCTGCCTTGCTGCCGATCCGCTGGGGAACTGGCTGGTGGCGGGCACCGAACGGGGCCACATCGTCGTCTTCCAGGCGGAAGAGCAGCCCGAGTTCAAGCTGAGTGCCAGCGACCGCCTGCACGACGGCGCGGTCTCGGCCGTGCTGTTCGAGCCCGACGAGCTGCGTTTCCTGTCGGCGGGTATGGATCAGCGCCTGCTTTCCACGCTGGCCCGGGGCAAGCTCGAACCCGAAGATCGGGGCCGCAACGACAATCACAGCAAGCCGATCCCCACCATGCTCTGGGCGGGCGAACGCTTCTACTCCGGCAGCCGCGACAAGTCGGTCAAGGGCTGGCCGCGTTCACGCACCGGGCGGCCCGTCACCTTCAAGGAAGGGCTGCCCCGCGTTAACGGCCTGGCCATCGTCAAGGTACACAATAAGCCGCACCTGGCAGCGGCCGGCGACGATAACACCATTCACATCGTCGCTCTCGACAAGTCGGGCAAGTTCACCGAGGAAACGCACAAGCTGCAAGACGGCTATGCCTGGGCCAAAAATGAACTGGGCCGCGATGATGTCACCCGGCGCGAAGCCGCCCTGCGTGCCCTGGCCGACAACAACGATAGCCGCGCACTCGAGATGCTCGCGGGCAACATCGAAAAAGAAGAGAACTCCAACCTGCGGCTGCTGGCCACGCAGCTCCTGTGCGAGGCGAAACATGCCCGGGCCGCCCGCCTGCTCGAGCCGCTCATCCAGCACAAGGATGAGGCCGTGCGCGTTGCTGCTTTCCACGGACTGCGAAAGCAACTCGGCAGCGAAGATCTGAAACCGACACGGTTAGCTCTGGCCACAGCCAAGCCGGATGTCGGTCAGCTCGCCATCGAGGCGCTGGCGGAGATCGCCCCGAGTAACGATCTGGCCCTGGCTGCGCTCACGGACGCGTTGCAGGCCGCCACGCGCGAAATCCGGCTGGCAGCGCTGACTGCGCTCGAAAAGGTGCATCCGCCCCGCTCTCCCGAGGCCGGGCTGACCGGACTCAGCTCGACGCATGCAGACATTCGCAAGCTGGCTTTGCTGCGCTTCCGTGCCCGCGGCATGCTCACCTATCCGCGCGTGCAGGCTGCCCTGCGCCGCTATGGCGAAGATGGCGACACCGACGTTCGCCGCACGGCCTTCTTGCTGTCGCTGTTCACGCGCGAGCGGCTCATGAACGAGCTGCGCCAGCGCGATCCCGAGCTCGAACGGCAAGTGCAGGACCTGGAAGGGAAAGCTGTCCAGGCTGAAAAGAGCCAGCCCCCCTCCGAGGCGGCTCCTCATCAGCTTGCGGCTGCCGATCTCGAGCCCTTGTTGCAGGCCACCGCCAGCCGAGCTCTCGATACCTGCCTGCGCGGCGCGCGCGGGCTGGCCGTGCTCGGCGACGCACGTGCCTTC
>JBFWSD010001041.1:0-3347 GCA_050248575.1 Gemmataceae bacterium | reverse complement strand
TCCTGGTTCCTTCCGCCTCAAGTTGGAGTACCGGCTTTAGCCGGAAGGGCAGGATCACTCACCGAACCGCTCCGATGGACGACGGCGTGGATGTTGAAGTCAGTCCCCTCCTGGTTCCTTCCGGCTAAAGCCGGGACTCCAACTTTGGCCGGAAGGGCAGGATCACTCACCGAACCGCTCCGATGGACGACGGCGGAAGTTGAAGTCAGTTCCTTCCGGCTAAAGCCGGGACTCCAACATCTCCAACATCAGGGCATCGGCGCGGGCAGCTGGGTTCGCTGCGGGCTCAGGATCAGGATCAGGGTTTCCTTCTTGATGACCTTCAGGAAAGCAGGATCGATCTTGCCGTCGCCAATCACATACAACACGGGCTGCTCGGTCTTGAGCAAGAAGCCGACCAGTTTCTTCTCGACATCGGTGCCGTCGCTGCGGAGGATGCGGACATCATCGAGGTCGTGGAGGGTTTCTTGCCAGCCCTCCACGGGCTGATAGAAGACGACCTTCTCTTCAACTTCCTTGCCGTTGCGAAGGATGCGGGTGGCGATCACCCGTTCGTGGCGCACGCCCCAGAACTTGAGGATGAGCTTGCCCATGGGATTGAGGCGGGCCAGCCCGGCCGACGGCTTTTCAGGCACCGTCAGCTGCGACACGGGCAACAATGGTCTCTCCGCTTTCGGTTGCGCCCCCGCATTCAAGGACAAGAACATGCTCACCAGCAAGCAGGCACCGATCGCCTTCATGGACTCCCCCCGCACCTGTTTGTGATTCGTCCAGCACTACTGCACCTTGCGGGCCGCCTGCAAGACTGCTGCCACATCGAGCTCGAACCCAGGCAAGAGCGACGTGTGGTACTTCTTGGGCGGCTTGACCTTCTGATCCTGAGGACCGATCTGCAAAGCCGTTCCGCGCATCAGCTGCTCCAGAAAAACGAAGACCGGTGACGATGCTTCGTCACCGGCCTGCATCATAACATTCGTGTCAAGAGTGAACCAGCGCTCAGTCCTTCACCAGCCGCGCTTTCGGGTAGGCGGCATGCCAGCCGAACCAGAAGGCGCGATGCGCGGGCAGCCGCGGCAAGCGTGAGCCCGCATGGCTCAGTGCGTTTTCGCTCACCTGCCAGGAATGGCCCGCGTCATCCACGACGTCGGCCCCCGCCCAGGCTACAAAATGACGGCCGCTCCGCTCGTAAACCCGTGAAGCCCCGCTGGCGTCGGTAAGAACGAGCATATCGAGCTTGCCCACGCGTACTTCGTACAGCGTGTGGTTTTTCAAGAACGCCACGGCGATGGCGACCGGTTCCTCGGGCGTTTCCGGATCGCGCAGACAGAGCACTTCGTCCTTGTTGGCCAGCACGGGATCCAGGTGGGGCACGACAAACCACAGACGATCGTCCGCGTAGTAGGCGTAGTAGGCAACCCCTTCGCCGTAGTCGCGGACGTGGCCGGTGGCAAGCGACAGCACGGTCGTGTCGGGATGGCGCTGCTTCCACTCTCCCCAGGTCGTGGTGACTACCGGGAAGGAAGCGAGCTGGATCTGCTTGCCCACCAGTGGACCGACCACCGGCTGCCCCTCGAAGGTGGACCAGAGCGACTTGGTTGCCTCATCGAACATCAGCTTATTGGAACGATAGAGCAAGCCGCTGGTGCCGAAAGTGTGGCCCGCGCTGTCGTAGACGATCATCGCCTGGCATAGTGTGCAGTAGACGCCGGTGATCTCCTGCTTGCCGATACGATCGCGGACCATTTCATGCCAGCCCAGGATGCGTTGCGGATAGGCGCGGGCAACGCCATCAATGTAAACGCCAAAGACGACATGGCCGTCCTCGAGAAACCCCGCAGCTGCCGCCGGAATACACTTTGGCCGCACCAGGGGCGGGATGCCGTTGCGACTGACGCCGCCCCAGCGAATCTCATCGAGACGGATCGTGTGCGGCACGCCCGCCGGGAAATGCTCGCGAAAGCGAATGTCAAAATTGCTGCTGAGCAGGCTCTTGAACTCGGGGTAGTGCGGATGCGTGTCGGGCACGTGATTCCAGATCCACACCGACCACTTCTTGTAGTCCGTGCCCCCAGCGTAGCCGGTCTTGCGGGCAAGCAAGTCCCAGAGCGCCTCCGGCTCGGGCACGCTTTCGCCGAGCATGAGCACCTCGAGAACCATGCTGGCATACGTAGGCTGCCAGGCGGCTTCGATGCGCGTCAGGGCCGCGCGGCGACGCGCCGCATCGGCACGCGCAAACAGCTCGAAAAAGGGCACGATCTCGGCGGGCAACGGCGCCTGAAGGTCCGCACTGAGAAACTCGATGGGCGTATTGATGGGTTTGTCACGCAGGGCCGCGCGATGATCGGCAGCGGCCCGCCGCTGCTTCAGGTAGTCCAACAATCCGAAGCCGGCCGCCACGAAAGCCGCGACGGCCAGTCCGCCCGCCAGCCAGGGAGTGATGCGCGATTTCATGGCGAGCCACTTGAACCAGCCTTTGCGAAGATTGCCAGGCCGGCGTGCGGAAGATTGTGTGAAGCGCTCAGATGCCGCTGCCCTGCTCGTGCTCGATGACGTGCAAGCCGCATTCCTTCTTGACCTTGCCCGCCCAGCGGCCGGCGCGCTCATCGGCGCCGTTCTCCACGGGCCGCGTGCAGGGCCAGCAGCCAATGCTCGGATAGTGCTGATCGTGCAGCGGGTTGTACGGCACCTCGTGCTTCATCACGAAGGCCCACACTTCCTTCTTGGTCCAGTTGAGCAGCGGGTTGACCTTCACCAGCTCGAACTTGGCATCCCATTGCACCACGCCGGCGCGGGCACGATGTTCGGTCTGGTCCTTGCGAATGGAACTGATCCAGGCGTCGTAGCCCACCACGGCCTGCCGCAAGGGCAGGATCTTGCGGTCGTAGCAGCACTGATCCGAACGATGCACATAAAGCGGGCCGCCGTGCTCCGCCTCGTACTCGGCGACGGTCAGCTCGGGATAGATGTACTCGACCTCGATGCCGTAGCGCGCTTTGATCCGCTCGCGCAACTCGAGGGTCTCGGGGAACTGGTAGCCCGTTTCGAGATTGAAGATGCGGACCGCGGGCTCGATCTCCGCGAGCATGTGGATGATGCAGCAGCCCTCGGCGCCGAAGGCAGTGGCCATGGTCAGGCCCGGATGGAACTCGGCCACCGCCCAGCGCAAGATCTCTTGCGGGGTGGCATCTTGCAGCCTGGCGCTGGCGGCGGCGATCTCGTCGGCCGAGAGTCGCTTACCCATGTTGGTTCCTCGCTGATCGATCGGCTTGGCTCACACCCGTTCTGCCGTCCATGGCGCGGGCGTCGAGGAAGGGATGGCCGTGGGCACTCCCTTTTTCTATGCGGAT
>JBFWSD010001040.1:0-3349 GCA_050248575.1 Gemmataceae bacterium | reverse complement strand
GCCGCGGCCTCGCCGAAAGCATCCGCGATTACAACACCGACCCGCAGACCACCGCGCCCTCCCACAACTGACAGAGCGCAAGGTGAAGAAAGTGACGGGATGACAAGCGTTCTTGTCATCCCGTCACGATCACACCCCCATCACCCACTCCGTCAATTCCATGGTGGCAATCGCCGCGCGCACTCGCTATACATAGCTCGAACCCCGCGAAACTCTCTTACCGCGAGTGCCTTCCATGCACGATGTGGACACGTCTGTACCGAGCGACCTTCCCGACGATGGCCGCCCGTGGTTCAAGTTGCTGAACCGCTATCACTGGTTCGTGCTGATCGTGGCCGCGCTGGGCTGGCTGTTCGACACCATGGACCAGCAGCTCTTCGTGCTGGCACGCACGCCGGCCCTGACCGAATTGCTGGGCGCAGGCGTGTCGCAGTCGACCATCACCGCCTACGGCGGCTATGCCACGACCATCTTCATCATCGGCTGGGCCACGGGCGGCCTCATCTTCGGCATGTTCGGCGACCGCTGGGGCCGCGCCCGTACCATGATGGTCACCATCCTCATTTATTCGCTGTTCACCGGGCTGTCGGCCCTCTCGCAAACGTGGTGGGATTTTGCCTTCTACCGCTTCATCACCGGCATGGGGGTCGGCGGCGAGTTTGCCGCCGGCGTGTCGCTGGTGGCCGAGGTCATCCCGGCGCGGGCCAGGCCCTATGCACTTGGTTTCTTGCAAGCTCTTTCCGCGGTGGGCAACATGATGGCCGCCGGTATCAGTTTCCTCTTGCCCCCCCAGCTCGAGATCCAGGGCGTGCAGGGCTGGCGCTGGCTCTTTGTCATCGGCATCATCCCGTCCTTGCTGGTCATCCTGGTCCGCCGCAAGCTCAAGGAGCCCGAAAGCTGGATGGAAGCCCAGCAGGCCATTGCCCGCGGGCAAGCCACCGACCAGGCCCACAAGCAAATGGGCGACATGAAGGAAATGTTCACCGACCCGCGCTGGCGCTTCCACACCATCATCGGCGTTTCGCTGGCCGTGGTCGGCGTCATGGGGCTGTGGGGCGTGGGCTTCTGGACGCCCGAACTCGTCCGCAACAACGTCTTCCGCGGCTATCCCAAGGCCGAGCAAGATTACTATGCCAGCCTGACCATGTTGCTGCAGAACTTCGGAGCGCTGTTCGGCATCTACGGCTTCAGTATCCTGGCCGGCATGTTCGGGCGGCGGCTCGCCTTTGCAACCGCCTTCATCCTCGGGCTCATCGGCACGATCACCGTGTTCGGCTTCATGACCGAACCGTCGCAGATCTGGTGGATGATCCCGATGCTCGGCTTCACCACGCTGATGGTCTTCGGCGGCTACGCCATCTACTTCCCCGAGCTCTACCCGACGCGCTTGCGTTCCACAGGAACCGGCTTCTGCTATAACGTGGCCCGCTATCTGGCGGCCGGCTCCACCATCATCCTGGGCTTCCTGGCCGGGCTCTACTCGGCCCCCGAAGGTTCTGAGCTGGCGTCGAAGGGGCTTTCCGAGATTACCTTGCTGAGCTCGCTGGGCAGCGTCGACAATCCCTTCCGCTATGCCACGTTGACGCTGGCCATGGTCTACGTGCTGGGGCTGTTCGTCCTCCCCTTCGCTCCCGAGACCAAGGGGCAGCCGCTGCCCGAGTAACCGGCGCGGTACGACCCGGACGATGGGACCGGCGAATCAACCCATGGCCGACTATTGACCATCCCGGGCAGCGCGGCTAGCATCGGATGAGTCGGTGGAAGTCAACAGTGGCCAACGTCTTAGAGCCTGCGTGCGTGCGCAGACGACCGCATGTGCAGATAGACTGGGAAAAACAGCGAAAATTCTCCACGTCGCGCGCCACGGCCCGGGTAGGATCTTGTAGTTGGCGTTCGATTGAGCTAAAGTAATCGCAACCTGACAGGCGAAAATGAGATTATGTTGCGTCGAATCGTCTCCGCAATCTTGGGGCTGTTGTTGATCGTTCAGGGCGTGGCGATCCCTCATTCGCACGCCGGAACGGGCGGAGAGAATGCGCGACACGCGGAGCAGCCCCATTATCACCTTGGGTTCCTTTGCACCGAACACCATCACGGGCATACCCACCCTCACCATCACGGCCACTGTCATGGGCATGGGCACACGCATTCGCACGGTGTGCCCGCCGAGGAATGTCAACCTTCTGTCAGTGATGAATCTCTGCCAGCCAGCGAACACGATGGAGATGCCGTTTACGCGCTCGACGTGTTCGCGCTCATCAAGACTGACAGTCTCACGGTGGATCAGCACAGTGCAGTGGCTTCTCTGTTTGGAGGGGCAGTTGCCCTCATCGCTGCTGCTTGCCCAGCGCAGTCCCCGGTGCCCAACTCTGTGCCACCCCCAGGTGCGGGGCGCTTCCAATCGCTGCCAATCTACCTGCAAACGCTTTCCCTCCTGATCTAGACGACTCTTGTCGCCACCCACCGTGGCGCACATCTCACGCTGCGCAATCCGTGATTACGCAGAAGGACCGTTGCCCGCAAGGCGACCGGTTCCACAGCTTCAACCATTGATTTCATCGGGAAGAGACAAGGATGTCTTGGTCGACGGTGTTGACCGTGGGCTTCCCTTCGCAGATACACAAGGAGTCGTCTGATGTTTCGTTTCGCCACATTCGCTGCTGCCACAATAGCCCTGGCCACCCACGCGGCCTGGGGACAGGTCCCGGCAACGTTGCCCGCCCCCAGGACCATGACACCGGCCCCTGAACAAGGCGGACTCGGGCTCAATGACCTGATCCAGCTGACGCTTGAGCAGAATCCACGGCTGGGGGAGGCCGCGTTCGCCATCGACGTGTTCCGAGGACGGGCGATCCAGGCCGGCCTGTATCCAAACCCGACCGTCGAGGTGAAGCTGGACGAACTCGGCGATGTCACCGGGCCAGCTGGTGTGAACTCGCTGCCTGCCGTCAGCCAGGAAATCGTCACGGCAGGCAAACTGCGGTTGAGCCGTTCTGCGGCCATGCGTCAAGTCGACCAGGCGACACTGGCCCTGCTGGCAGAGCGCTTTGCTCGATTTTCTGCGGTACGCCAGGGGTACTTCGATGTCCTCACGCTGCAGCGGCGAATCACCATCCTGCAAGAACTGGTGAAGCTCGCCGAGGAGTCTGTCGAACGCACCGATAGCCTCTTCAAGGCCAAGCAAGTGGCGCGGCTCGATGTGGTGCAGCTTGAAATCGAGCTGGAACGCTTTCGAGCCGATCTGGAGGCCACGCAACGGGAACTGCCGGCAGCTTACCGGCGCCTGGCGGCCAGCGTGGGCGTGCAGAACCTGCCATACGCGCCCATCCTCGGTTCCCTCGAAATCCCC
>JBFWSD010001039.1:0-3352 GCA_050248575.1 Gemmataceae bacterium | reverse complement strand
GCTGTTGCTGGGGCGAAGGCTCGGTCTGCTCAGCGCGCTCATCCTTGCCACCATGCAAGAGTTTGTCCGCTATGCAGTCGATCCCGAGGCTGACATCTTTCTGTGTACGGTGGTAACGGCTGCCCTCGCGCTGTTCGTGCGTCTCGAATTGGGCCAGCCGACCCAAGACGCCGAGCCAGCGACGTTTTTCGGCCGGCGCCCCTGGCAGGTGCTGGTCTTCTTCTTGTTGCTGGGCGCGACGAACTGGATCAAAGGACTGATCTTCGGCACCCTGATGGTCTTGGTGCCCACGACGGTCTTTGCCCTGTGCCGTTTCAAGAGAGATGGTCTCCGTCGTTATGTGTGGTTCTGGGGTTGGCTTGCTTTCTCGGTGGTCTGGCTGGCCTGGCCGGTCGCCGTCTGGCTGCGCCAGCCCGACGCCATCGACCTGTGGCATTCCGATTATTTCGGTCGACTCAATGGCGGCTATGTGGGCGAGCCGGGCTACTATTATGCCCTGGCTCTGTCCTGGGTGCTGTTGCCCTGGACGATACCGGCCCTGCTTGGCTTCTGCCTCGTCCGCGCCCGGGCCTGGCGACAAGCGGCTTCCGTTGAGCGGTGGCTGTGCATCTGGGCTCTGTCGGTGCCGTTGGTTTTTTCAATTCCTGATGGCAAGCATCATCACTATTTGCTGTCCGCCCTGGCACCATGGGCCATGCTCGCCGCTCTGGGTACTCGGAGCGGCTGGCGCTGGCTGAGCGCGCGGCCCCCTTGGTTCGCGCCGGCATGTGGGCTGACCCTGGGCGTCGGCCTCGACCTTGCTCTCTATTGGTTGCGCGAGCGCGTGAAGGGTCCAGCCGCGCTCGTGGTGCTTGCCCTCTTGCTGATACCGTTCCTGGGCGGCCTCGTTGGCTGGATCTTGAGCCGGCGCGATCATCGGCTCGCTCTCGGCTCGACCTTTCTACTGCTGGCTGCTTGCCATGGAGTCAACAGCCTGCATCAGGCTTGGTACCGCTGCGGCTATCGCGAAGAAAATCACTTTCTGGCAGCCTGCCAAGAGCTCGTGCCCGAGGGGAGCCCCCTCTATATCAACCATGACCGGCATTGCCTGGAGAACTTTCGCTTGCTCTTTTACATTCGCGCCAGGCAGCCGGTACTCTTGCTGAATGCGAGTTTTCTTCGCGACGATCGGATCGAGCAGGAGACCATTTACGTGCTGGCCCGCCAGCGCGATATTCCTGAGCTGGCCGCCTACGGCGATGTTGGCAGACTGCGGACCAGCGCGTCGTATCGTGACTGGGCCGACGACCCGCGCGTGCTGCTGCGCTTGCGGTTTCGCGGAGATCTCAAACGTTGTTCCTGCCAGACTCACGTCACGGCAATGCAAGCCGCCTACCGCGCCCCAGGGCCGTACTTGAAATGAAATGGCCCGCCGACACCCGAAGGGTCGGCGGGCCGTCGAATAGCCGTCGAGCCAAAGAACTCAGAAGTTGAGCCCGGCGGTGAAATTCAAGCCATGCGCCCAGAAGTCGGTGGAATCAAAAGCGGGCACAATGGCAGGGACGCCCAGGAAACCATTGACTGGCGGAAATTGCGTCGGGTTTCCCAGGGTGACCTGGTCGCCAGGACGCAGCACGCTGCTGAGGTACAGGAAGTTGTAGCCAATCGCCAGCCGCAGGTGGTCGCCAACTTGCATGCCGACATTGGCGGCGAGCTCGGGCAGGACGGCAAACTTGTTGCGATTCGTGGGGCCGGCAAGCGCGTAGACCGGGATCGTGCCGAAGAAGGCCGACGAAGGCGCTGCCGAATCGAAGCCACTATTGAAGGACTGCTGCGAGGTTCCGAGGGCGACCTTCCACGAGCCATTGACGAAGAAGCGGCCCCGACGTACTTCGCCGCGGCTGCCGATCTGCCCGCCATAGAAGCGGTTGCGAGTATTCATGCTATAGATGGCTTCAACCGTTTCCCCCGGATTGACGAAGCTGGCGGCGGGATTGTTCGTGATGGCATCGATCCGCAGTTCTTCGTCCATCTCGACGAAGCGGAAGCCGAGCAGGGCATCGACGCTGACATTCTGGTTGCGGCCCAGGTTCGCCAGGCCATTGATCTCGTAGCCATACAGGTTGAGGACGCTCGAAACGCCAACGCTGCCCACGATCGGCCCGACGGGCGAGCTGATGACATTGCTACTGCCGAAGGGAGGCGGAACCGTCCCGAATGGCGGCGTAAAGGAAAACACCGGCACGGTAGACAGCACGGGCTGGGCAATCGAGGGCAGCCCGTTGGCGCCCGAGACTGCCGACACCGTCGCGTCCTGCTTGAGCAGCAAGAAACCGCCCGCTTCCACGCCGAGGCTGCGTTCATTGTCGACCCAGCTTCCGGCCATGATGCGGATCCCGGAGAAGGCGCCGTAATCCATCGGGCCGCCAACCGGAACCGAGCCAGGAGAGAACGTGGCTGCGCCAGGTGCCAGCACCGGGGCGCCCGGATTGACCACGATCAAGGGGAGGGCTTGCGGAGCATCCTTGACCCACCACAGCAAGTAATCGGTATTCACCCACAGACGCGGCGCGTAGGCATCGTCCGCCGGGTATTCCAGCATCGGCACATAGTCATAGGCATCAGTCACCGGTTGACCCACAGCCGTCCCCACGGCTGTCAGAAAACAGGCGATGGCCGCCAGCAACTGGTTCTTCATTCACATTCTCCTTTTCTTTTTCACTGGGCGGAAGCTGCGAAAGAGGAACGCATCTGGTGGCTCGTCAAGCTCTCTCGTTCTCCTCTTCTCTCCGGTCATCAGAAAGTCTCTGTCCTGCAATCGAACTATCGTAATCGAGGCAGTTCTCACTCCAATAGAAGACTACACAGGCCGCGAATCTCCTGGAAGTGAGCGAGACTATAGGGTCTGCATAGGATCTCGTCCGTGGACGCCAGAATGGACTTGTAGTCGGCGCAGCAATGCCTTATAGGTCCGAGCGTTGCAGATCAGGCACGCCCTGGTTTGCCAGCTTCCCTATCCTTTCAAGCTAGCTACGAGGACGCGGCGCAGCAGGGCTCAACTTCTTGAACGCGGTTTAGCCAAGGAGGAACAATGGTGACGCTCGCCATCGCCAGGCGATTGAGTCACGCTGCGTTTCTGATCGGCGCCTGTCTCAAGATGCTCTGGCGAGACCGTTGCCCTCCTTCCTGGTGGCACCTCGAGATCGCCAACCGCCTGGCCTTACGTCTGCCCAGCGCCGACCGAACCATGTGGGTACATGGGGAAGGTGTGGGTGAGTTCAAGGCGGCAGAACCTGTGCTGAGCTGGCTCCAGTCGTCCTGCCCCGAACATCGCTTGCTACTGACCACCAGCCGCCTGCAAACGCTGTGCTGG
>JBFWSD010001038.1:0-3353 GCA_050248575.1 Gemmataceae bacterium | reverse complement strand
GCGCTGACTTGGTCCGTCATCTGTAAACGGGCAAGCTGCATGAGCCGGGCAATGTTCCGAGCACGGATTCCCTTACTCGATCACGATTTTTGTGCCATAGTAGAATGAGTACCCGGCAAGATGGCCCCTCATGGGACCGGCCGCGGTGGATGGATCGGATCGAGAAGAGGTCATGCGCGAGTCGCTTTACGATCGACTACGGCCGTTCAAGCCTTATGACTTCGTCTTGTGGCTGTTGCTTCTGGCCATGGTCACGCCGGGCAGCCACCTCTCTCCCGTGCCGCGCGTCGCCATGCTCGCCTTTGGCGTCCTTCTCTTCATCGGCCTCGATCACATCCAGAAATGGATTCGCTCGCCCGCACCGTGGTGGCAAGCCTCGCTCATTGTCTTGCTCAATACGCTTGCCCTCATGACGCTCGTCTACCTGCACAGCGAGCATCGCTACGGGCTCGGCTTCTCGGTGGTGAATGTGGCGTTTGCCACGGTCGCCTTCGGGCAGCACATGGGCATCGTCGCCGCCGTCCTATCGATGGCCTCGCTTGCCGAGCTCGAACATCTCACCTCGGTCAATCCGATCCAGCCCCTCGAGTGGATCCTCTTGCTCGCTGTCCTGCTCACCACGGTCGCCATCCTGATGCGCGTCAACCGGCTCCAGGAAGACGCCCTCTTCGACGCCGTCACCGGGCTGCGCAACCACCGCTTCTTTCAGATTCGCCTGCGCGAGGAGATTGAACGCACCGATCGCTACGGCAAGCCCACCTCGCTCATGCTCCTCGACCTGGACAACTTCAAGGAAGTGAATGACCGCTACGGCCACGCGGTAGGTGATTTACTGCTACGCAGCGTTGCCGAACTGTTGACCAAGAACGTACGCGCCACTGACATGGTCTGCCGTTACGGGGGCGACGAGATGGCGGTCATCCTGCCCGACACGCCCTTGCACGATGCGGGCCGAGTCGCTGACCGCTGCCGCGAAGCCATCGCCAATATGCCTTTCGATCACAAGGTGGATATTGCCGTTTGCGTTGGGGTCGCCGTCTATCCGGATCACGCCCTGCGGGCTGATATGCTCATCCGCGCGGCGGATGCCGCCATGTATCGTGCCAAACGTTCGGGCAAGAACCTCGTGGTCCTGGCCGACATGGAAGAGGCTGCCACCGTCACCGACGATACCATCGGCTAAAAGTGGCCCGCGCAAGCAGAAAGCCGCGGCCCTCAGGCCGCGGCTTTGCTTTTTCACTTCCAGATCCTACGCGGTCGCCCCTTCGGTGGTGGCAGGGGCTGCTCGTTCGCGGCGGCCCGGCTCAGGAGCGCCTTCGCCCAGCATCAGCAAGAGCGGGCTGGCCACGTAGATCGAGCTGTACGTACCCACGATCACGCCCACCACCATCGTGAACGAGAACAGGTGGACGCCGTCGCCGCCCCATATGTACAGCACGATCACCACCAGGAAGGCGATGAACGATGTCAACAGGGTGCGGCTGAGGCACTGGTTCACGCTGTCGTTGATCATCTGCGAGGTCAGTTCGGGGTTCTTGCCGCGTACCTCGCGGATGCGGTCGAAGACCACAATGGTGTCGTTGACCGAGAAACCGACCAGGGTGAGGATGGCGGCCACGGCCCCCAGGTCCAGCTTGAAGTCTTGCAACAACAACACGTTGGCCAGGGCCGGCGCGTAAACCGAAATGTAATGGCAGAAAGCAATGATCCCCAAGGTGAAGAATACGTCGTGCACCAGGCAGAGCACGGCGGCCAGTCCAAAGGTCCAGTTGCCAAAGCGGAACCAGAGATAGAGGAGCATCGCGCCCCAGCTGGCCAGGATGGCATAGAGAGCACGGGCACGCGTCTCACGGGCCAGCTCGCTGTCGAAATTGGCCAGCTCTTCCGGGACGGGGCGGGCTTCGAACTCTTGCTTGGTCCCTTCCAGGACGGTGGTCAGTTCAGCGCGTTCGACGGGCCGCTTGAGTTCGAGGCGCATCCGCCAGTAGCGGCCGTCCTTGTCAGCCCCTTCACCGCGGAGCGTGAACTGGTTGGCGGCCGCAGTCAAGCCGCGCGACTGGAACTCACGTCCCAGCAGGTTCGCCACCTGGCCCGTGGAGACAAAGGCGGGCTGCCCGGTGTTCGGGTTGCCAAACTCGAGGGTGGCCGATTTGACCTCGGACTCCTTTTCCGGTGCGGCGATGTCGAACGTGCGGAGCTCGTTCTTGGCCAGCTTGTCCCCCAGTAGCTGGTTGATGGCGGCCTCCACCAGTTCGGCGGCCCGCTCGGACGTGCGGATCTTGAAGAGGCGGCTGGCGTTGCCTTCACTGAAGGCCGGGTCGGGCAGAAAAATCTGCTCCACCGAAAGGTCGGGCAACTGGCTGGCCCGCGCCTTGATCTCTTCGCTCGTGGGCGCAGCCATCCCCTCCGGGGGCTTCGGCACGCGAATCTGCCGCGGGCTCTCGGCCCCCTTGTAATAGATCAAGAACGTGTCGTCGCGCTCATCCGCGTCTTCCCCCTGGCTGACCTCGACCTTTTCGACGACGAGTTTATCCTTCTGCGCCGCCTCACTGAAACGATCGCGCAGCGTGGTGATATCCTCCTTGTCTTCGAGCAAGCCGGTGTACGAGGTGCCGCCCGTGAAGTCGATGTTGAGAATGGTAGGCCGGGCGGCGGAGGCCCCTTCCGCCGGCGCGCCCAGCCGATAGATAAACAGCGCGCCTCCCAGCACCGTCACGGTCACCGTGGCCGCAAACCAGTAGTTGCGCACACGCATGAAATCGATATTCGGTTTCGATAAGAGCCGCATCATCTGCAGTTCCTTGAGCCAGCCCAGCGTCATCCAGACATCGAAGATCAGCCTGGTCATGAACAGGGCCGTGAACAGCGAAATGATCAGGCCAACCGTCAAGCTCACGCCGAAGCCCTTGAGCTGGTCGTTACCCACGGCGTAGAGCACGATGGCAGTGAAGATCGAGCTCAAGTGGGTGTCGATGATGGTCGGGAACGCCCGGTCGTAGCCGTTGCGAATCGCCAGGGCCAGGCTGGCGCCGCGATCGCGTTCTTCGCGGAAACGTTCGTAGATCAGCACGTTGGCATCGACCGCCATGCCCAGCATGAGCACCAGCCCGGCCAGCCCGGGCAGTGTGAAGGTCGCATCCACTGCCGCCATGAAAGCCACGGTGAGCAACAAATTTGCCAGGAGCGCAATGCTCGCCACCAGCCCGGCGAAGCGATAGTAGAGGATCATGAACACGATCACGGCCAGGAAGGCCACGCCCACCGACAAGGTACCGGCGCGGATCGTGTCGGCGCCCAGTGTCGAACCGATCGTGTAATTGCTCACCGGTTCCGGCTTGAGGGTAGCGGGCAAC
>JBFWSD010001037.1:0-3355 GCA_050248575.1 Gemmataceae bacterium | reverse complement strand
GGAACACGTCGATCCCGCGAAGGAGGCGACTGCACAAGCAACTCGGCTCAGCAACCACACGACGACCTTGGCCGAGGAGTACGCGAAGCGCGGTCGCGACTGGGAGGCGGAGCTACGGCAACGGGCCAAGGAAGTAGCACTGATGAAGGAACTGGGGCTCAGCGCGGCGGAGGCGGCGCCGGCTGTGACCGTTCAGGACGAGGACGAGGAGGCCGGCGCCGCCGCGGCAGCGTGACCATTGGCAATTTCCGCAGGGAGAAACTTGATGAACAAGCACGTCCACTTCACTTGCACCCCGCAATGGCTGGAAGCGCAGGCCGGGCCGGACGGTCAGGCGAACGGGCTGCCCCGGTTCTCGATGGTGGCCTACACCGGCGGCCCCATGCGTCTCGCCGGCTGGCGCTTTCCGGTGGTTGTCGATCTGGCAGGCTTGGCCATCCCGTCGCCCAGTCGTCCGATCCGTCTCGGGCATGACGCCAGCCACGGCGTCGGCCACACGGATGCCGTCAATGTCGAGAACGGCAAGCTGGTCGCCAGTGGTGTGGTCTCGCGCGACACGGCAGCCGCCCGCGAGGTCGTGGCCAGCTCGCGGAACGGCTTCCCGTGGCAGGCATCCATCGGTGCCGGTGTCGAGGAGGCCGAGTTCGTCCGCGAGAACCAGACCGTCACCGTCAACGGTCAGGAGTTCACTGGCCCCATGAACGTCGTCCGTAAAGCTGTGCTGGGAGAGATTAGCTTCGTCGACCTGGGCGCCGACATGCAGACCAGTGCCCGCGTGGCCGCCAAGGCATCAGGGGATGGCGCGGAGCCCCCGAGCAACCCTCAGCCCACGCAGCCCAGCCCGTCCGTTTCGACGGCGGTCCCGGCGACGAGCGTCGCCACGGACATTCGCGCCGAAGTGGCAGCCGAGACCGAGCGCATCAACGCGATCCGCCGCGTGTGCAACGGCAAGCACCCCGACATCGAGGCGAAGGCGATCCGGGAAGGGTGGGACGTGGTCCGCTGCGAGCTGGAAGTGCTCCGCGCGGACCGTCCCGCCGGACCAGTGATCGTGCCTAGCGTCGACAAGTCCATCACTTCCGACTTGCTGGAAGCGGCCTGCGCCCTCACTGGCAAGATCGGTCGCCCCGAGGATCACTACGAGGAAGAGACGCTCGACCGCGCCGGCAAGCGCTTTCGCGGTGGCATCGGTCTGCAGGAGCTGCTGCTGGAGGCCGCTTGGGCGAACGGATTCACGGGACGCACCTTCCGTGACAGCCGGGAAGCGATGCGCTGCGCCTTTGGTCGTCAGGTTCAGGCCGGTTTTTCGACCATCGACATCGGTGGCATTCTCTCCAACGTGGCCAACAAGTTCCTGCTTGAAGGTTTCTTTTCGGTCGAGCGCACCTGGCGCAACATCACCGCCGTCCGCAACGTCTCCGACTTCAAGACCGTGACCAGCTACCGGCTCATCGGCAAGGACCAGTACGAGCAGGTCGGCCCCGGCGGCGAGCTGAAGCACGGCACGCTCGGGAACGAGAGCTACACGAACAAGGCCGACACCTACGGCCTGATGCTGTCGATTGACCGGCGCGACATCATCAATGACGACCTGGGCGCCATCACGCTCGTGCCGCGCAAGCTGGGACGAGGCTCGGGCCTCAAGATCAACGACGTGTTCTGGAAGATCTTCCTCGACAACGCCGCGTTCTTCACGGTCGGCAACAAGAACTACATTTCCGGGGCCAACACGGCACTGGGTATCGACGGCCTGACCGCCGCCGAAGTCACCTTCATGGAACAGGTGGACGCGGACGGCAAACCGATCGGCATCATGCCGGCCATCCTGCTCGTGCCGCCGGCGCTGAACGCCATCGGCTCGCAGCTTTTTAAGTCGATGGAGCTGCGCGACAACACGGCCAGCGTGAAGTACCCGGTCACCAACCCGCACCAGGGCAAGTACCGCGTCGAAGTCAGCCGCTACCTGTCCAACACGCAATTCACGGGCAACTCGGCGAAGGCATGGTACCTGCTCGCGGATGCGAACGACCTGCCCGTGATCGAGGTCGCCTTCCTCAACGGCCAGGAGTCGCCCGTCATCGAGACGGCGGACGCCGACTTCCAAGTCCTCGGCGTGCAGATGCGCGGCTATCACGATTTCGGGGTGGCCCTGCAGGATCCGAAGGCCGGGGTCAAGAGCAAGGGCGAGGCGTGATCGGGGCGGGCACAGACGAGGCACTGTAGGGAGAGCATTTCATGGTGCAGGCTACTTTCGTTCAACAGGGCACTTCTATCGACCACACGCCCGGTGCCAACATCGCTGTCGGTGAGGTGGTGATCCAGGGCGACCTGGTCGGCGTGGCCACGCATGAGATCCTGGCCAACCGACTGGGCGCCCTGGCGGTGGAGGGCGTGTTCGACTTCGCCAAGCAGGCCGGTGGCGGCGTCACCTTCGCGGTGGGCGCCCTGGCCTATTGGGACAACACCAACAACGTCGCTGTAACCACTGATGGCGGTGGGGCCAACAAGCTGATCGGCAAGGCGGTCAAGGCGGCCGTCGACGGCGACAGCACCGTTCGCGTCAAGCTTGATCAGTAACTTTCCAGCCCCCATTTTCTCGAACCCACGAGGAATCGATGCGAAGACTCTGCGCGCTCATCGTGTCGCTCGCGCTGGTGCTGCCGGCCGTGGCCAGTCCGGACAGCAAACGTGGCCCGCCCCCGGATCGGCCCATGCCGAAGCATCTGGTCGAGGACGCTGGCCAGTTCTTCCGCTCGGCGAAGGGCGCGCTCGACCGGCTGGCCGGTCCCGCACTTCAAGCCATCTACCTCGCCGGCGTCCGCGATGGCGTGATCGGCGCCTCCGTTGTCCTGATCCTGTTCTATCTGCTCTTCCTGCAACCGAGGAAAACGTGATGCGCTCGCTTCCCTTGCTCGCCGTCTTGTTCGCGCTCGGGGCCAGCGTTGGCGGCAACAAGGCACCCGATGGCACGGAAATTCACTGTGACCTCCCTGGCGACCTGCATCGCCGCAACACGACCTCGCGCGGGCAGGGCTGCTGCGTGTGGACCTCGATCCATCACGCGGCCCTCTGGCAGAACGTGCCCGCCTACCAGGAAGCGCCGAAGTGGATTCAGCAGCATGGCGTTCCTGGCGGTGCATGGTCAGGCTCGGTGCAGAAGTATCTGCCGCAGATGGCCAAGGAACGGGGCTTTGCCGAACCGCCAGCGTTTCTCAACTACGAGGGCAACGACCCCACGATCATGAAACTCGCCTGCAAAACCGGGCGCATGCCGGGAGTGACCTACTGCTTCAGCCCAACGGGGCGCTACGGCGGTGGTCGCATCGCCCACATGGTCAGCCTGGTGCACGCGGAC
>JBFWSD010001036.1:0-3357 GCA_050248575.1 Gemmataceae bacterium | reverse complement strand
AGCAGCCCGGTGAAACGAAGTGGATCTTTCACGCCGGGCAGATTGTAGATGGGGACCACGCCGCCCATGCACAGCGGGATGTGAATGACGTCACCGTTCTTCTGCTTGGCCTCCTCGATCTTCGCCTCCGTCATCGGCGCGTCACTACAGCCGAAGTCGGTGGTCTGCACCGTCATCTGCTCGATGCCGCTACTCGATCCGGTGGACTGGTAATTGACTTCAACGCCGGTGGCCTTGTTGTATTCCGAGGCCCACTTGGTCATGGCGGGAAGGACGAAGCTCGAGCCGCTGGCATTGAGCCGCTTGGCATTGCCCGAGCTGCAACCCAGCGAACCCAAGAATCCAACGCTGGCAGCCACGGTGAGCAGAAACAGCGTGCGAAGTCCTTTGCTGCGGTTCATGATCGACTCCCTGGTATGAAACGGATTCCATGCAAGTCGAGGTTGAATCTATGGGAGCGCCAAAAGATAACTGTGAAGGATTGGTTAAGATGATGTTAAGACGCAATCAATCAACAAATAATGACTTACAACCAATTCCGCGCAGAAACTGCTCAGCGCCGCGTAATCACCCATCCCGCAGGCAACCCGGTTGTATCACCATGGAAGCATCACTATCAAAGCATCCACATGATGCCATCTCAATGGTGCTGCGATTCTGCAACGATTACACACTGGATCTTCATCGTTCATTGACATTCAATTCATACCCTTTCCCCACCGGCCAGTGTGTGAGGGGTGGTTTGCGCGAGTCGCGCTCAATCTCCCCGACCATGCCCCAAGTTGTCACCGGAGAGCTGCCCCAATGGAGAGTGCGGATAACTCACCGCGCGCGGGCATCTGGATTGTCATGCCCGCATACAACGAGGCCAAGCGGATTGCCGTCCCCCTTGGCGATGTGCTCACGCACTTCCCCAATGTGGTAGTCGTTGATGACGGCTCCTACGACCAGACCTCTGATGTTGCCCTTTCGACAGGGTGCTGGGTGTTGCGCCACGTTCTCAATCGCGGGCAAGGGGCAGCGCTGCAGACCGGCATCGACTTCGCCCTGTCGCAAGGGGCCGAGATCATTGTCACCTTTGACGCCGATGGCCAGCATGACGTCGCCGACATCGACCGACTGATCGCTCCCGTTCACCACGGGGACGCCGACGTTGTCCTTGGCTCGCGCTTCCTTGGCAGCGCGGTCGACATGCCCCTCAGTCGCTGGCTGGTACTCAAGGGCGGCGTGTTGTTCACCCGGATATTTTCCTGGATCGAGGTGAGCGACACGCACAACGGGCTGCGCGCTTTTTCCCGGCACGCGGCCCAGGCCCTCCGCATCACCCAGGATCGCATGGCCCATGCTTCGCAGATCCTCGATGAGATCCGTCGCCTGGGTCTGCGCTACTGTGAAGTGCCCGTGACCATCCGCTACACGGCCGATTCGCTGAGCAAAGGGCAGAGCAGCTGGGACGCCGCCAAGATTGTCGGGCAGCTCTTCATCGGAAGGATGATGCGATGAGTAACTTTCAGTGGCTCGTCCTGGCGCTGCTCGTCCCCGCCATGAGCTGGGACGCCATCGGCTGGCTGCGCGGCGTCGGCCCGCAACGGATCCGTGCGTTTCGTTTGCTGACGCTGCTCGCGGCAGCGCTGGCCATCTACGATCCCGAGCTCGTCTCGTCCGTTGCCGCCTTCCTTGGCATCGGCCGCGGCGCCGATGCCGTCTTGTACTTCTTCGTGCTCGCATTCCTGGCCACGTCGTTCTTCCTCTACTCGCGAATCGTCAGGCAGCAGATGCAGATCACCGAGCTGGTACGGCACCTGGCCCTGCGTGAAGCGCGGCAGGGCTCAAGCGGCGCCTCACCGCTGGGCTAACCGATGATAGAGGTCGGCCAGCTTGCGGGCCACGACGTCGATGGAAAAGCAGTCCTCGGCCATACGCCGCGCACGGTCACCCAGCAAAGGCCAGCGGTCGCGATCGTCGAGCAGTTCTTCGAGTCCGCTGGTGACGGCGTCAACCGTCGCGGCGACAACCTTGCCGGCATGGTAGTATTCGACTTCAGGAGCATGGCAGCGTTCGGTGATGAGGAGAGGCAGGCCAAGTGCCGCGGCCTCCAGCACCGCGAGGGGCAGCCCCTCGGAATACGACGTCAAGGCGAACAGGTCAGCAGCGCCGAACACCGCTTCGCGTTCTACCCCAAAGACAGGCCCTGTGAAGTGGACCTGTTCTTGCAGTCCCAGCAAAGTAACGAGGTCGCGTGCCACGCGCTCGAAGCCAAAATCCGGCCCGGCCAGCACGAGATGAATCTTGGCATGACGCTTGTGCACGTTGGCCATCGCCCGCAGCAGCAAGTCGATTCCTTTCACGTCTTCGAGCCGCCCCAAGAACAGGACGAGCGGAGCTGCTGTGGGAATGCCGCGGCGCTGGCGAAACAAAGCACCCAGTTCACGCCGAGCTCGTCCGTTCACAACGACCCCATTGGGAATGACATGAATCCGGTCAGCATCAGCCCCTTGGCGGCGATAGTCGTCGTTTTCCTTCGCCGTGAGGGCCTGAAGGGCCGCCGCCCCGCGCAGCACGCCACGTTCGAAGAGCCGCAAGAACAGGATCTTCTCCAAGCGCCGACGCCGCAAACGTGTCGGGCACAGACAGCCCTGGGCCGTGTACACATAAGGGACGCGTGCCCGGCGTGCCAGCTGCCGAACTTGCACGTTGAGCAACGTCAGCCCAATCGAGGCATGTACGACATCCGCTGCCGAGATGGCCTGGCGGAGGATGCCTTGCAGCCCCGGCGACCAGTAAGGCGGGCGCCGTTCGAACCAGCGGCTCCGACCATACCAGACCTGGTAGCCCGCACGGTCGACCCAGCAGTCGCGGGGTACCTCCGCGCCAAGGCCATTATCGGTGGTAATGACGCGCAGGCGAAGATCGAGCGCCGCCAGCCGCGGGCAGAGTTCGCGCAACAGGCTGACCGGCCCGCCGAACTGGCTGGCTGGATCGAAGAACGGGATCACGTGCAATACTTGGAGGGGCATGGAAGATCCCGGTCACGCGGGGCGGTAGGCCAGTCGAGCGAACAAGTGCCACACGAATGGAGCAGGCAGCCACAGCAAAGCTTGCTCGGCCCACAGGCGGGCCTGCCCGCGCAGGCCGAGTTGCCCCTTCCAGTAGCGTCGTTTGATGTCGAGCGTGCCGCGCAGCACTCCCCGAAGCTTGGTGGCCTTCATCGCACCGCTGTGCAGGCGATAACGCAAGAGCCTGTCGGGCAAGTTGGCGAAACGGAAGCCGCGCACCGCCATACGACACCACAGCTCATAGTCCTCAACTGGATGGTCGCGATAGAGGTAGCCGCCGGCGTCAAGAAGGGCCTGCCGC
>JBFWSD010001035.1:0-3363 GCA_050248575.1 Gemmataceae bacterium | reverse complement strand
CTGGCGATCGTGCCGCAGGAGCCGGTGCTGTTCACCGCAACCGTCGCCGACAATATCCGCTATGGCCGGCCGGAGGCGTCTGATGCCGAGGTCAGGGCGGCGGCGGAGGCGGCCTCGGCACTCGGTTTCATTGAGGCGCTGCCCCAAGGCTTCACGACACATCTCGGGGCCCGCGGTGTGAGGCTGTCAGGCGGCCAGCGGCAGCGCATCGCCATTGCCCGCGCACTGCTGTGCGATCCGGCTATCCTCCTGCTCGACGAGGCCACCAGCGCGCTAGATGCCAAGAGTGAACTCGCCGTTCAGCAGGGACTCGACAGGCGGATGCACAGCCGGACCACCCTAGTGATCGCCCACCGGCTGGCCACCGTGCAAAAGGCTGACCGGATCGTGGTGGTTGATGGCGGGCGGGTGGTCAATGTCGGAACCCACGCTGAACTCGCACGCCGCGGTGGGCTTTACGCCCGGCTGGCAGAACTGCAATTCAATCTGCCAGCCGCTGCAGCCTAGGATTCTTGTTTCCTCGCCGGTTATACTGGCGAACAGCCGCCACGCATTCGCTGCCCCACTCGCGTCAGTTTGAGGGAACGCGAGAAAGTGCAACGCCGGTCCGAACGCACTGCTGTCCTCCTCCATCGATTTGGACGATGGGATACGCATTCAGGACTCATGGGCTTACCTCCAAGCTTAGGGTCGGGCGACGACCTTGCGGAGGCGCCGGTCAATTGACCAAAGGAACATCGGACGGTGACTACGGGCATCACGCAGCAAGCCCAGAGGGAGAAGCAGATGCGTCGTACTATTCTGGCGGCAGGCACGGCAATTGAACCGCGCGCCGGCGCGCGCGATGACATTCCGCAAACGGCACCAGCCAGTTGGTTCTATTTGTCGATCATCTGGAAGTCGGATTTTCCCTGGTGCCTACGCGCGAGCGGGATAGACCGGTTTGTCCTCAAAAGGTGGTCGTGGAACGCCATCGACGGTCACCTTCGCGGCGGGAGCGGCGAGCTCACCTGCTAGATCTCCGAGGCCGCTAAAGATGGCAGCACCGGCGCTTCTCGAACGCGCAATATTTGCGGGAGGGCGCTTCTGGGGTCTGCAGCGTCTACTGCGTCGTTACCCAAATGTCGCTAGAACGCGAGTCGGATATGCCGGCGGGGAGAAACCCTGCCCCACACATCAAAACATTGGATCCCACGCGGAGGCCGTAGAGGTGGTGTTCGGTGCAGAAAAACCGGGCTACCGACGTCTCCTAGAGTTCTTTTTCCAAATCCATGATCCAACCACGTGGCACCGCCAGGGCGACGACATCGGTTCGCGTTATAGATCTGCGGTGTTTTTCTCCACTAGTCTCCAAATGCGCGTCTCGACGGACACGGTCGCTGCGATTGACGCTTGCGGTCTCTGGCCCGGCCCCGTTGTGACACAGATAATTCCCGCTGGCACGTTTTGGGAGGCTGAGCCCGAGCATCAAGACTACTTCGATCGCCACCCTGGTGCGTACGAGCGCCACTTCATTCGGCCGGACTGGATCCTCCCAGCCAGGCGCCGTGGAAGAGAACGTCTTCGATGCCAGAGGCGAGACTGCGAGGAAACCGTACAACCCACCAAAACCGGATTAGACAAAGGTCTAACACCGCCAAAAAGGAGTTAGGAGAGGTGACTAAGCGCTCTGTTCCACGAAAGGCCGATCTTGATGGTCTCGTCACGTCGATGGAGGTCGATGTCGCGGCCCTCACGGAGTGCTTCATAAGCCCGGGCTGGCGGTTGTGCTTCCCCGCCGCGAAGCTCCCTGCGATTCACTACGCATTGAGCGGGTGTGGCCGAATGAAAGCCGGCGGAGATTCTCCTTTTGCTTTACGCCCACACACCCTTGTCATCATGCCGCCGGATCGAGCGTTTCACATCGAGAGCCGCGCTGCGGACGACGCAAACGCTCCCCTCAGGTCGAGGGAGGTGAGTATGCTGTCGCTCGACCTTAGCGATAAGGTCCAGACCTTCCGCGCAGGCGATAGTGACCCTCAGGTCTCAATCATCTGTGGGTATTTCCGCGCATCGTACGGGCTCTCAATTGATCTCTTCGCCACGTTCCACGGCCCCATCATTGAGCAGTTCGAAGACTTTGATCATCTCTCTTACAATCTCAAGACCGTCCTGGCGGAGCTGAGCGCCCGCAGGGTAGGAATGAGAGCCATGACCGCCGCGGTGTTGAAGCAGGTTTTGGTAACACTTCTGCGGCGCTCGCTGATGTCCGCCAAAACATGGACGGAGCGTTTCGCTATGCTCAGTGATCCTCAGATCGCACGTGCTTTTGCCGACATGGTGGAAATGCCTGGCGCGCCGCATTCAGTACAGAGCCTATCGCAAGCCGCCGCCCTAAGCCGCTCAGCGTTCATGGAGCGGTTCCAGCATGCGTTCGGCCAACCTCCGATGCTCGTGTTGCGTGAACTGCGGATGCGCCACGCCGCCAAACTTTTGAAGACACAAGCTCTCACGATTGATCAGGTAGCGCTGGCGGTGGGGTACAACAGCCGCAGCAGCTTCTCGCGTGCTTTTCGCCAAGCACACGGACTCGAGCCAAGGGTGCATCGGGCGACCAAGAGCAGCTCCGGGGCCGAGCGCACATAGACTGTTCGCATGGGCGATACTAGCGGGCCATAGGCAACCACAGAAAATCTGCCCAGTGTAACAAAATTGCTCAACACAGCCATACGTGCTTAGGACATTCGGCATAATAACTGAATCGCGATCACCACCGGAACTACACAATCAGACCGCGCCTGCCTCCAAAACCGTCGCAGTTATTGTGCGTAGTGTCCTTAGCGTGCTTTCCTCACGTGGTTTCTCAGTCCCCACCGAACGTCAGCCCCACCCGTCGGCTGTCCCCATCAGGCGCTGAAACCGGGACACAGGTCCGCACCAGGTTTGTCGGTGGCATCTCGCGTGCCAAAACGCAAAGATCCCGCGCAATGGCAGGTGCCAGGAAGGCGCGAAACGGCTGCATGAGGGTTGAGCACGTAGCATGAGCGCTGAGATGGAAACTCGCCCTGCTGCGCATCCCGTCCTGCGCTTGGCGCTGTTCGGCTGGGCAACGGGCGCGCTGTTCTTTTTTTATGCCTGGATCATGCGGGTAGCGCCCAGCGTGATGATCGACGAACTGATGAGGGACTTCGCCATCGGCGCTGCTGCCATCGGTAACCTATCGGCATTTTACTTCTACGGCTACGCCGGCATGCAAATTCCAGTCGGCCTGTTGATGGATCGGTTTGGTCCGCGCCGGCTGATGACGGTGGCCGCAGCAGGATGCGCCGTCGGCTGTGTGGTGTTTGCGCTAGCTCCCGCCCTCTGGGCCCTTTCGCTCGGGCG
>JBFWSD010001034.1:0-3374 GCA_050248575.1 Gemmataceae bacterium | reverse complement strand
GAAGTGTGCAAGCAGTCCGTTCTTGGACAGACAAACCTGACACGTACTTTTCCCCGGCCCGGCGCAGAATAATGGGAAAATCGACGGGAGGTGTCGAATGATCTGTCAAAGCAATGTCGGTCGGTGTCAACACCGGATGCGAAAGTCGTTTGGCCACTGTGACTTGAGGCGTTTGTTTGCGCACTTTTGGCCTTTCGGAGCCGGTGCTTTGACGCAAACCAAAATCCTGCAATGGCTAAGAGCGATCAGAAATAGGCCTCCATTGCGCAAGCGGGAAGGCAGCGCCTGCGTTTGGTCATGGAAGTGGCAGTCAAGCCCGGCTTCTGTTCCCAGCACGAATGCGGTTAGCTCAAGGCGATCTCACGAGACCAGGGCACGCAGATCATCGGCGCCAAGATCGCGGGTGAAGCGGCCCCCGAGCAACCACCAGGTAGACGAGGAAGTCTGCACGTGGTGGACGCGGAAAAGCCAGCGCTCACCCAGTTTCTTGGTAGGAAGCTCCACGGTGAGCAGCATGCCCTCTTTGAAAGGAAACGGGGTGACCAGCCCGATGCCCTTGCAGGAGATGTCCTTGACGACCGAGTGCCAGGGTCCTTCGCAGGTGGCATGGATGAGCTTGCAGTAGGGCTTGGCTTGCGTGCGCAGCCTGGTCAGCCGGCGCCGCTCGCCGGGCAGGATGCGCGTGCAGTCGGAAGGGATGCTTGCCAGCTCTTCGCGCGTGAGTTTTTGCAAGAACAGGGCCCCCACGCGATAGCGCTTGCCGCCGCGATGGGATGAATGCTGGACGCGCACCAGCCTGGGCATGCCGAGGTTGTCGCCCGTGCGGACGGGCAAACGTATGTCAATGATCGTGCCCGGCTCGAAGTGCTGGTTGGTGATCAGCCCGACGCCTTCCTGGGTGAGATCGCGAACGATGGCGGGCCATGGGCCCTGTTCGACCGCGCGCAGCAAGCGACAAGTATCGTTACGGTTCAGCGCCAGACGTAAATCATGACGACGTTCAGGACTGGCGTGGTGGGGGGGCATCCGTTCGTCCTTTCTCGTGGTGGGGTACGATACCGAACGACGCAGCCCGGGCAACTTGCGCGCGCCCGTTCGGGACTTCCTGTCGCTCACAGTGTACGCCTGCCAGCGCATCTGGCATCGGGCGGGAAGTTAAATCTCGTGCAAGATTCGGCAGCCTGCTGGAAACCCCTGTCCATCCGGCCCTACGTTCTGCACGAAATCGTACGCAACCAGACACGCCGGTCCGATGAAATCTTCTTCATCATGAAGGCGAATCTCGCCCAGGTATCGGCAGTCGTTCGCGCTCCTTCGTTCTTGTTGTGAAGAGTCCTTCACATCTCCGGGGGGCGGCTGGCAACTTCACACCAGATGCCCCATAATCCTTCAACCTTCACTCCCTGGTTTTCACTCCCCTGGTTTTCCACAAGGAGTGTCTCATGAACGATGGGAAGAAAAACGACCTGGACCACATCGACAAGAACATCGACCCCGACAGCTTCGATTTGGAACTTACAGAACACGAACTCAACGATGTTGTTGGCGGCGCCGAGCGCAAGGACTACGGCTTGCTTCGCAAGGTCCGCATTGGCGATGCCGATCTTCGCCAGCAGGGTTGAGTAACGTCTACCAGGAGTGTCAGCGATGAACGATCAACAAAAAGACAAAACCCAGAAGGTCGAGCTCGAAAAGAAGGGAAACCTTCCCTGCGATCTCGACCGCCTGGATCTGGAGCTGAACGAAGACGACCTTAACGAGGTGAACGGGGGCGGTGAACTGACCGTGGACCGCTTTCGCGTCCGACTGCTGAAGGACGCTGCCCGTGGGGCATGAGTTTGCGCCAGCAAGCTTATTTCAGTTTCACGTCCGCGGGCCAGCTGGCCCCTTCCTCGATCCACTTGCGAATCGTCTCGATCTGTTCCTTGCTGGGCTGTTTTTCTTTACGGGGCGGCATGTGCTTGCCCCCCGTGCCCGCCATTGTGGTGTAAAGGCGGCTCGCATCGGGCTTGCCGGGCTCGAGCGATTTGCGCTTCCCTTTGCCCGCGCGAAGCAGGGCTTCTTTCGAGCTGACGTCAAACCGTGCCTTGGTTTCCCGACCGCCGTGGCAATCGAGGCAATAGTTCTTGAGGATCGGCGCCACCTGCTTGGCAAAATCGACCTTGGCCTCGGCAGCCGGCGACCGCTCGGACCCCAGCCAGGCCAGCCCGGCCACGAACAGCAACGCGGCCGGGCCAAGAATCCACCACGGACGCGACGCCTGCGCGACACGCTCCACAACTTTCATCGGTTGCTCCTGTTACTTGAATTCG
Source organism: Gemmataceae bacterium (assembly GCA_050248575.1). Taxonomy (GTDB): domain Bacteria; phylum Planctomycetota; class Planctomycetia; order Gemmatales; family Gemmataceae; genus JBFWSD01. Next base: position 1,062 of record JBFWSD010001034.1, on the reverse strand, counting down.
AAGCCGGCGGGCCAATCGGCACCTTCGGCCACCCACTTTCGAATGGTTTCGATCTGCGCCGGCGTGAGCTGCTGCTCCTTCTTCGGTGGCATGCGCTCCTCGGGGTTGGCGGTCACGAGAGAGGCCACCAGCGTGCTCTGCTCGGGCTGACCAGGCACCAGTGCCTGACTCGATCCCCGGCCGCTCTTCAGCAAGGCCTCGTGCGTGCGCAGATCGACCTTCCCCTTGATCTTATCGCCGCCATGACAGCGCAGACAGTACTGCTGAAAAATCGGGGCCACGCTGCGCGCAAATTCAACCTTGCCCGTGTCAGGCCCGGGCTCGGGCCGCGCGGCCGGCGTGCGTTCCACGTGCGCCGCCGGTTCAGGCAGCAGTCCCTTCAAGAGATGGTTTGAGCCGAACACCAGCTCGCCACCCAGATAGCCCGTCGCTCCCACCAGGGCTGCCACTCCCAACAACACGCCCCGAAACATCAACATCCACACGGTGCTGGCCGCACTTCGCCACCAGAACAGCAGGGCCACAAAGGCCGTCACCATGGCAACGACACCCACCCACTTGTGCAGGTCGAACGCCTGTCCACCGCTTCCGCTTGTCTCCTCGAGGAACCAGCCGAACAGCGCCGCGGCAAAGGAAGCCAGTGTGCCGATCACCAGGCAGACCGCCGTGGCCGGATGGAGTTCTGTACGGCGCCGCAAGAATTGCCAGCCCTCCAGCAACGCTGCCAGCGTCAACAGGGCAATCGGAAAATGCACAACTGCCGGATGCAATCGGCCCAGGAAGATGATGATCGGTGACTCGGACATGGCGGGAGCCTCGAGATAGAGGAACGGCAGGCGGGAAATTCAAACCGTGGGCAGTTCAGCTCAGTAGCGGCTTGCCGCGCTTGATGAGCTGGATGCAGACTCCCCAGGGGTCGCGCAGGAAAGCCATTTCGTCCCCTTCAGGAGAAGTCCTGGGCTCGATGGCGCCACTGCCGCCGGCAGCGAGCAAGCGATCCCAGTCCTTCTTGATGTCGGTCGAAATGAAGGCCACGTGGAGCACCATGGGGTCCATGGAAGC
>JBFWSD010001033.1:0-3385 GCA_050248575.1 Gemmataceae bacterium | reverse complement strand
ACCTGATTCGGCGAATGGCAGCCGAAGGTATGGACATGACGTTCACGCCAGCACGCCGTTACAGGTCGATTCTTGTCCCTGTTGATGGAAGTCAGTTCGCGGAACACGCGCTGCCGCTCGCCCTGGGTATCGCACGCCGGTCTGGCGCCATTGTGCGCGTCGTGCACGTTCGCCTTCTGCCGCGCCCTGCCGTGCGGCCAGAACCGTTGTACTACGAGGACAGCCGTCTGAGCGCTTTGCTCAAGCGACGTCAGCAGGAGTACCTGGAAGATCTCTGCCGGCGGATTTCCAGAACGACCTCCGTGCCAGTGACGTCAGTGCCAGTGCAAGGCGGGGAAGTCGCTCATGCGCTCGCCGCGGCCAGTACCGGCGCGGATCTTGTCGTGATGGCGACTCACGGTCGAGGCAAGCTGGGGCGGCTTGTTTGGGGCAGCGTGGCGTATGAACTGATGCGCAAACTGTCGGTGCCGCTATTGCTCGTACGCGGCTACAACGCGCCGGCGGATTTGACGGGCGATCCGATCATCCGCAAGGTCTTGGTCCCGCTCGATGGGACCACGGCTGCCGAGAAATCGCTGGGGCCTGCGCTCGCTTTTGGCAACGCGATGCGTGCAGAGCACACGCTGCTTCGGGCGCTTCCGTGGGATGCCGACCTGGCACACGGGGGCCGTCAAGTGTCGGAAACTTGGAGCTACTACGAAGCCGTTGTGAAACGTTTGGGGGCACGCGGGGTGCAAGTCAATCCCTGCATCGTGCTGGACGAACGGCCAACCGCCGAAGCTATCCTTCGATACGCCCGAGTAAACGAATTCGATGCCGTCGCTCTTGTTATTCGCGAACGCAGTGGACTGTCGAGGTTATTTCGGAGTGGCGTTGCGGATCAATTAATTCAGGGCGCTTCGGTACCGGTCCTCGTGATTCGAGAAAATACAGAAATTGACAAAGTGACGGGAAGGAAAGACTCATGAAATTAGAGATTCGAAGTCGTGGCGTGAAGTTGACTGAAGAGCTGCGGGGCAGTCTGAGAGAGCGGCTCCGGGCTGCTCTGGCAGGACATGCTCATCACATTGACTTGGTTCGCGCGTAATTCGGAGATGTCAACGGCCCACGAGGTGGGCCGGCCAAGGAGTGCCGGATCATCGTCGAGCTACCTCCGCGCGGCCGTATCGTAGTAGTTGAAACAGATACACATCTCCCGAGCCTCATCACCAGAGCCGCAGGGCGCGCGGGTCTTGCCGTGAAGAGGCATGTCCAGCGTCGACGAGCGCGCCGACGACGACGAACTGATTTTGCTTGCGGCCTGCTGCTGACGTCCTGATCCAATTCTTCGCCCAAGAGCTAGGAGGCAAGACCATGCGAAAGCGAACTCTGATTATTTCTGCTACAGATCGCTACGAACTCGAAGCCCTCATCGACTCACGGGGGGAGTACCTGGCATCCTTGGAAGGAGAGCTGAGCCGAGCTCGCATCGTGCCGTCGGGCAACGTCCCGGCAAATGTCGTGACGATGAATTCTGTGGTCTGCCTCAGGGATATGAACACCGGGGAAACGAATGAATTCGAACTGGCATATCCCTGGGAGATTGACGCCCAGCACAACCGAGTTTCTGTCTTGGCGCCGATCGGAACGGCCGTCCTCGGCATCCAAGTTGGCGACATCATCAAATGGCCGGTGCCAGCCGGCTTGCGGCGACTGCAAGTGGCGAAGATTCTTTATCAACCCGAACGCGCCGCCGCACTGCGAAGTTGAACGCGGGAAACTTTGCGGTCGCGCCCACATCGACTGGGCGGAGCCGCGATGAACGAAGGGGCGATAGCGTCTAATCCCCCCTGGGGCAGCGAGCTGAATCGATGCGAACACGCAATCGCAAAAGGGTCCTCCGAGCAGAGGCGATCGTACATCGGGTTGATACCATCAACCGGGAGCTATCTGTGCTCATCGGTAGCGTCCCGGTTGCAATCCATGTTTCCCGAGACTGCGATGTTGTTCTTCGCGGCGAGCGTGTTAAGCTCCCGATGATTCAACCAAGTGACCGCCTGCGAATTGCCTACGCGGGAAAGATATCCAATTCTTTGGAGGCAATCGCAATTCAGGTGCTGCCGACCTATTCAGTCTATTGACTTTCTCGGAAGCCCGCGGGGGAGTCTGTGTGAGGACGGCTACCTGACCTGCAACACTCTCTAGGGTGATTTCTTCCGAGAGGGTTACGAGTAGTGCCAAATACAGGCCTTTCTTCTAATTCTACTCGGTCCCCTCAGCGTATGGCGCAGTGGTAATCGTGGCGAGCTCGCGCTGTTTTCCGCGACCGCACCTCACACTGCCTGGTTGGCTGGCGGAGTTCATCGTGATTGACTATCAACTTCTCGGCCTGGCCGTGATTCTGGTGTTCAGCGTGCTCGCCAGCAAGGTTTCTGACCGATTCGGCATACCCGCGCTGATCTTGTTTCTGGCTTTGGGGATGCTCGCCGGCTCGGACGGGCTGGGCGGCGTTCACTTTGACGATGCGGCAGTCGCCCAGTTTCTCGGCGCTGCGGCCCTAGCACTCATTCTGTTCGCTGGCGGACTTGAGACGCGCTGGCGGGAAGTTCGGCCGGTGCTTGGCTACGGCCTGACACTTGCGACGCTCGGGGTCTTGCTCACTGCGCTGACTTTCGGGGTCTTCGCTTACGTTGTCCTCGGGCTTTCCCTGCTGGAGAGCCTGCTGCTTGGCTCCATCGTCTCCTCTACAGACGCTGCTGCCGTCTTCTCCGTCCTTCGTTCCCGAAATGTCGGCCTTCGAGGGCAACTCAAGCCGCTGCTGGAACTGGAGTCCGGCAGCAACGACCCGATGGCAGTGCTCCTGACGGTCGGCCTCGTTCAGATGATCACCCAGCCGGACCTCTCTGTTACGAAGCTTCTCATACTTTTCGGCCTTCAGATGCCATTAGGAGCCGCGGCTGGTTTCATTGCGGGCAAAGGCATTGCAATCCTCGTCAATCGTCTGAATCTGGGATACGAGGGACTTTATCCTGTCCTGACATTGTCGCTAGTGTTGCTCACGTACAGTGTGACGAACTTGATCGGTGGCAACGGTTTCCTGGCCGTCTATCTGGCCGGGATCTTCCTGGGCAACCACGACTTCCTACACAAGCGAAGCTTGCTTCGTTTCCATGACGGCCTGGCCTGGTTGATGCAGATCGCGATGTTCCTGGTGCTGGGCTTACTAGTGTTCCCCTCGCACCTGGTTCCCGTCATCGGTCCAGGGATTTTGGCGGCAGCATGGCTGATGTTCGTCGCCCGCCCCATCAGCGTATTCGTAGGCCTTCTCCCGACGAAACTCAGCCTGAGCGAAAAGGTTTTCGTGTCCTGGGTCGGCCTGCGCGGGGCAGTGCCCATTGTTTTAGCT
>JBFWSD010001032.1:0-3390 GCA_050248575.1 Gemmataceae bacterium | reverse complement strand
GCCGAGGCCATAGGTGACCCAGGCGCCCATGGAGGGGCGGCCCTGTCGCGGCGAGCCGGTGTAGAGCAGGAGCTGAGCCGGCGCGTGGTTGAACTGGTCGGTGAACATCGACTTGACGAAGCAGAGCTCGTCGGCGACCTCGGTGAGCTTCGGCATGGCGTCGGAGATCCACGCGCCCGTCTCGCCGTATTGCTTGAAGGTGCGTGGCGTGCCCAGCAGCTTGGGGATACCACTGGTGAAGGCGAAGCGTTTGCCCTTCATGAGCGATTCGGGCACGTTTTCGCCCGTGCGCTTGACGAGTGCGGGCTTGTAGTCGAAGAGATCGAGGTGGGGCGGCGAGCCAGCCATGTGCAGGTAGATGACATGCTTCGCCTTGGGGGCGAAATGAGGCTTGCGCGGCGAAAGCGGATTGGGCACCTTGGGTGAGTCGGCACCCTGACCCATCAAGGTGGACAGGGCCAGCCCGCCGATGCCGAGCTGGCAATCGCGCAGAAAGTGCCGACGGGTGAAAGCCAAAGCGCGCTGCTCGCGTGCGTTCATGTTCGCTCCCGATAATGCATCTTGCCGTGGCGGCGGATCTCCACCGTCCTTCCTATTCAAGCCGTGAATCAGGCCGTAAGCAAGGCGATTCCGCCCGCGCGGGGGAAGACTATCTGGGCTCGGCGCAGGGAGCGAAACGGAGACGGCTGTGAAGCTGGGCGCTTTCCTCCGGGTCAATTCGACTTTTCCGGTTATGCCGAAAGAATCCATTAAAAAGACTCGTGCGACTTTGCCGATGATAGGGGCGTACGTCTCCAGGTAGATGCCTGGAAAGAAATGCGCCCAGGCAACCGGGGTGTTCTTGGCGAGGTGAGTCATGTCAAGCCGTAGACGATGGCACAGGCGCGCTGTCCTGCTGGCGCTGGCCGGAACCTGTTTGAACATCGTAGGCTGCGTTGCGCCGCAGTTGCAGGTGGGCAGTGCGGACGGCGGCAGCTGGGCATCAAGTACCGCTGCCGGGGCCGAAGTCGGGCCATCGCTGGAGACCTTTCCGAGTCAGCGCACTGCTGACCGCAAGCACAAGGAACTGGCAGCCACCAAGCATGTTGAAGTGGACCCGCCGCCGACGCCGCCGCGGGCCAGTTCCGTCGAACTCGAACCGCCCCCCCTCTTGCCTCGATCCATCACGACCTCGACGCGCGCAATGAACGAGCTCGAACCGCCTCCCGTGCCGGCACGGGCGAGCAGCAAGCCGACCCGGACTTTCGACGAAGCAGTGGTCAAGGCCGTCCATCAAAGTGAACCCAAGGCACCGGCGGAGTTGCCCCGCTCCGTGGACAAGTTTGCGTCGCGCACGGAGTCCATGAAAGCAACGCCTATGCCGGCTGTTTCCGGCGAGAGGTTCGCCGCGAACTGGGAACCAACGACGCCGAACGCGCCGCCGCCGCGCATCCAGGAAGGCCCCGCCTCCGTGGATCCGATGCCGGGCGAGATGCCCGTGATGGAGGGCTGCGCTTCGTGCGCCGATGGAGGCGACAAGCAGCATCCGCGCTACCAGAACGGCAAGCACCCGTGGGCCAAGGGCTGCTTCAAGTGTTCCTTGCCCCACATGTCGCGTGAGATACCGGTACGCGAGGTGCCCAAGGAAGGGGCACTGGTCAATACGCCCCCCTACATCATCGAGACTCCCGATATCCTGCTGATCGAATCGGCGCGCAGTTTGCCCGACCAGCCGATTGAAGGGGAGCACTTGGTGCGCATGGACGGCACCATCAATCTCGGTGTGTACGGAGCCGTGCGGGTGGCCGGGCTGACGATCGACGAGGCGCGCGACGTGGTGCAGCGGCATCTGGCCCGCTACATTCGCGACCCGCAAGTGAATCTCGACGTTTATGCCTATAACAGCAAGTTTTACTACATCATTGCCGACGGGGCGGGTTTCGGCTGGCAGGTGACGCGCGTTAACTTCACCGGCAACGAGACCGTGCTTGATGCGATCTCACTTCTGGGCGGGCTGCCTTCCGTGTCGTCGAAGCGACTCTGGATCGCACGGCCCGATCCGGGCGACCCCAAGAACAGCCTGATCCTGCCGGTGGACTGGCTGGCCATCATCCAGTGTGGCGAGGCGGCCACCAACTACCAGCTTTTTCCGGGCGACCGGCTGTTCGTTGCTTCGGATCGGCTCATCAAGTTCGACAGCATGGTCGCCAAGATCATCACGCCTGCCGAACGCATGATGAGCATGGCGTTGTTGACCGGTTTGACCATCAGCCGTTACCAGAACCTGGGCCGCTACATCAATGTGTTTACCAACGGTTTGGTTATTCCCTGAGGGCCGTGACAGCGCCGTGTGGATGAGCTAGAATGCTGACAGTAAAGCCAGGAGGTGATTCATGCGAAAACATCGATATTTCGTGGCAGCAGCGTTGTTCATTCTCGCAGCGGGCAGCGAAGCACAAGCGCAGAATGTCCCGCGCTTCGGCCAACCAGGCGCGAACACGCGGCCAGCCGTTTCTCCCTTCATCGGACTCGGCGGCCCCAACGCCGGCCTTAACTATCTCTACAACGTTCGACCGCAGCTCGAGATCCGCAGCTTGATCAACCGCCAGCAGGGCGAGATTCAAGATCTCGAGAATCGGGAGCGGCGTATCGCCAGCAAGCGAGAGCGCAAACCGCTCAGCCAGGAGCATTTCACGCTGCCACGCACCGGGCACCGCGTGTATTTCTCCAACTATTCGCATTATTTTGTGCCCCCCGCGGGGCAACGCTGACCGAAAGCAGCCATCGGACGTCCGCGGGCGGCAACTCCGTCCGCGGACGTTTTATTTGCCAAGGATCGAATCCTCCCATGATTGCCACTCTCGATCACGTTGCCGACCTCCCCGACTGGGGCCAGCTCGGCATCGTGTCTGCACGTCTGCTGCTGGCCGGTGTGCTCGGCGGCTGCCTGGGCTTTGAACGGGAGCGCCTTGGCAAGGTTGCCGGCCTACGCACGCACATGCTGGTATCGATGGGCTCGGCCCTGTTCGTCCTCTCCGCCCTCGAGAGCGGCATGCAGATCGGCGACCTCAGTCGCGTCATCCAGGGCATCGCCACGGGCCTTGGTTTCATCGGCGCTGGAGTGATCCTCAAACTCCGCGAACAGGAAGAGATTCGAGGCGTGACCACTGCGGCCAATATCTGGATCACCGCTGCTATCGGACTGGCGGTCGGCATCGGGCAGCTCTGGCCCGCGGTCTGCGCCACGTTGCTGGCCATCATCGTCTTGACCGTCCTCTATCAGTTCGAAAAACTGATCAATGCCCATGCCGCCAGTGATCGCCTGCCGCCCCGCGAACCGCCCGGGGGAAGTAACTGATGGAAACACCCGATTTCTTGATCGTGGGGGGCGGCGTCATTGGTTGCAGCCTG
>JBFWSD010001031.1:0-3394 GCA_050248575.1 Gemmataceae bacterium | reverse complement strand
TCTGATGAAGTTGCCAAGATCGAGAAATTCAAGGTGGGCGATTTCGATGTTACTTACCTCGATGTCAGCGGCACGTTCTTGTACAAGCCGGCGCCGTTCATGCCCAAGGTGGAGCGACGGCCCGATCAGCGTATGCTGGCTGCAGCCTTCGACGGCAAACATAACTATCACATCAAGCTGACTGGCCCGGCCAAGACGGTGGCCCACTACAAGCAGGGCTTCGACGACTGGCTGAAGGCATTCAAGTAAGCCGATGGGGGACGCCTTCTTTGACTACGAACTGCCCGCGGCGCTGATCGCGCAAGTGCCCAGCGCGGTGCGCGATCAGTCGAGGCTGCTGGTGGTGCGTCGCGAGGACGCGAGCCTGGCGCATCATCGCTTCCATGAGCTGCCCGGCTTCATGCGCGCGGGCGATCTGCTCGTGCTCAACGACACGCGGGTGCTGCCTGCCCGTCTACTGGGGCGACGCGAAAAAACAGGGGGCCGCTGGGAAGGGCTCTTTCTCGGCACGCTTCCCGATGGGACGTGGGAACTGCTCACGAAGACGCGGGGCCGATTGGAAGCGGGCGAGCAGGTCATCGTCGAGCCGGGCGGATTGGCCCTCACGTTGATTGGTAAAGCCGAAGAGGGGCACGCACTTTTCCGGCCCGCTGAGCCGGGCACGCCAGAAGAGCTGCTCGAGCGCCATGGGCAGGTGCCGCTGCCGCCGTACATCCGCAAGGGAGTGGCCGGATCCGAAGATCGCGAACGTTACCAGACGGTTTATGCGCGGCGGCCCGGCGCGGTGGCCGCGCCCACGGCGGGCCTGCACTTCACGCCGGCCATCCTGCAAGCGCTTGCAGAGAAGGACGTCGAACGCGCCTACACCACACTGCATGTGGGGCTGGGGACGTTTCAGCCCATCCAGGAAGAGGATTTCACGGCCCACCGCATGCATCGGGAATGGGGTGAGCTGCCCGCCGAGACGGCGAAGAAGGTCATTGACTGCAAGGCGCGAGGCAACCGTGTCGTGGCAGTGGGCACCACCACCGTGCGCGTACTGGAAACCGTAGCCGCTCGCGGGCCGATCCGAGCCTGGTCGGGAGAGACGGAGTTGTTCATCCGGCCCCCTTATACGTTCGGGGCCGTGGATGTGCTGGTGACAAATTTCCACCTGCCAAAGTCAACGTTGCTCCTGCTCGTCTCGGCGTTCGCGGGCAGCGAGCTCATCCGCCGCGCCTATCAGGCTGCCATCGAAGAGCGCTACCGCTTCTACAGCTATGGCGACGCCATGTTGATCTTGTAGTGGGAGTGGCAAGAAGCTCGGCCTCTCTGGTCGCCAGCGACTCGTCCACCGGGGGAAAGAAGCCGGGCTTCGACGTTCCCTTGCGTACAGTGACACCATGGTGACAGCAGATTGGGAAGGCGGCGCGTCAAGGCTCCGCCACCGGGCCGCACGCGATCCGGGCCGTTCGCGCACGCCTCTTCCAGCGGACAGTACAATCGCCAGCGTCGGACCATTCCGGCCACTCGTCACCAGTGTTCCCTGACGGTCGAAAAAACTGCATCGGAGTCTGGCGAAGCCTTGCCGATTGGGCCGGGGTCGGTTAAGGTTCAAGTGCTGCGGGATTTCATCCTGCGGCTCCCGAGGTAATGGCTGGGTAGCACTCACGGTGAGATGCTGCCTCGCGCTGGGAGCCATTACCTCGACTTTGTTTTCGAGCCAGGCCCGCGAACTCTGTTCGCGGGCCTGTTCACTTCACGGCCCCACTGTCGCGCGGGCACGCAACTTCTCCACCGTCTTCGGACCGATCCCGTCCACACGCTGCAAGTCGTCGACCGACTTGAAGGGCTGGTGCTGGCGCTCCTTGATGATGCGTTCGGCGAGCTTCGGGCCAATACCGGGCAGGTCGTCGAGCTCCTTCAAGCTGGCTCGATTGATGTCGATGCGCGGCTGCGCGGGCAGTTCGGGATCCACGCGCGGCTCGATCTCGACGAACGCTGCCCCGACCGCTGCTTCGGTGCCAACGAACACAAACGCGCGCAACTTCTCCAGCCGCGCCGGGCCAATGCCCGGCACCGCGAGCAAGTCATCGAGTTTCTGGAATGGCCTTTGCGCGCGGCGCTCGAGGATGCGATCGGCCAGCCCTTCGCCGAGCCCCGGCACCTGGACCAGCTCGGCGCGCTCGGCCCGGTTCAAATCGATGCGGGCGTCATGATTCTCCGAACGGTCGAGCACACTTCCTTGCGGACCGGAAGTGGCGCTCCAGAAATGCTGGGCGGCCAGTGTGCCTCCCGCCAGCAACACCAGTCCGACTACCGCCCACTGGGCCGCAGGGGTCCACACCTGGACCATTTCTTCGAGGTCGGCGCGTGGCCCAGAACGCGGGGCCGGCTGGCCCGGCAAGTCGGCCCGCACCGCATTGCTGGTAGGCTCTGGCGTGGACATGAAGGTGGATTCTACTCGTCGGTATAGAGCGTGAGAACAACGTAGCGGCAAAATCGTTGGAGGGCGGGCAGCCGTCTCAAGAGCTGAGCATCGCACCAGTCGAGCGAGGCGCTGATGCGGCCCGGGCCGAGCAAGCGGTGCCCGGCCATCGCGATCAACTGGAAGCCGGCGATCTCGACACGCGGGAAATGTTGCCGCAGCACATCGACCTGCAGCGGTCGCAAGGGCTGCTCGTCGGGCGTGCGTTCCTTGCCCGGGTAGGCGACGCGGCGGCGGGCCCAGGAAAGCAGCGGGTTTTCGCCCCACGGTTCACAGCAAACAGCCCGCCCGCCGGGCCGCAGCACGCGGCGCCATTCGCGGGCCGCCCGCTCGATGTCGAGATGATGCAAGACCGCATGACACCAGATGCGATCGAACGATCGATCCGCGCAGGGCAGATGTTCGGCATCGGCCTGAAAGAAGCGGATGTCGGCCCCGTTGGCCCGGGCGCGGCAACATGCTTCTTCGAGATACCCATGCGCGAGATCGCAGGCCGCCACACGCGCGCCGCGCCGGGCCAGCACCACGGCCGCCATGCCGTGGCCGCAGCCCAGGTCGAGCACGTCCAGCCCGGCCACTTCGCCAAGCTGCGCGAAGGCGGGCCGGATCCAGCTCTCGTGATCGAGGTAGTGGTGGTCGGCGAAGTGCAGCCGCTCGGGCTCCGCGGCGAAGGTGGCCCGCCGCGCCTGAGCCTGACGCTCGTGAAAATCCTTTTCCGCTTGAAGACGATCCGTCATCGCATTGCCATCAGTGGCCAGTGGTCCGTGCCGTGGCAGTAGTCAGCACTACTACTGCTATTTCTCCTGGATGGATCGAAGCTTCCAGACGCCGTTGATCTTGACCATGCCGATCTCGAGTCCCTTCACGGAGCCGCTGTCGAGGGTGAACTCTGCCTTCACACGGGCAGTGTTGTCGATCTTCTTTTTT
>JBFWSD010001030.1:0-3394 GCA_050248575.1 Gemmataceae bacterium | reverse complement strand
CTTCCTGGTCACAGTTTACGCACGGAGCCGTGCATTTCGAGCAGTCAGCTGCGCACCGCGGGAATAGCCCGGGCAGGGAACTCCGCCGTTGAAACCGCCGCAGCGATCACGCCGCTGGTAGGCTGCGGTCATCCTCGCTTGACCGAAAAGAGTGTTCCAGTACACTATGCGGTTCGCAGGTCTCGACTCGCTGTTCCCTGGAAGGAGTCAGCCATGAACCAGGGCAAGGATGCCGTGTTCAATTTGACCCGGTTATTGAAGTTACGCGACCCCTTTGTGCGTCGCTATGTGGCCGGGACACTGGGAAATCTGGGCGACGACGCGGAGGCGGCCGTGCCTGCCCTTACCAGGCTGATCCAGGAAACCGACCAGGATCCGGCCACCGTGGTGGCCGCGGTTCAGGCGCTTGGTCGCATCGGCGTGGCGGGTTTGCCCGCCCTGATCGACGCTCTCCAGCATCCCCTCAAGCAGGTCCGGCGCGAGGCCGTCTGGGCCATCAAGAGGTTGGGCCCGCACGGTGAACGCGCCGTACCGGCCTTGATCGACGCCCTCGAGGATTCGGACAGTCGCGTCCGCATGGGAGCCGCGCACGCGCTGGGCAGCATGGGGCCGCTCGCCGCTACCGCCGTTCCCGCCCTCATCAAGTCGCTCGGCCACACCAACCTGATCTTTTGCAGGCTGGCGGCAGAAGCCTTGAGTCGGATCGGCGCCGCTGCCCGGCCCGCTCTCGAGGAAGCCTGCCAGCACAGCGATCGCTACATTCGTCGCGAAGCCTCCTGGGCCCTCGATCGCCTGGCCGACGGCGGCACGCGGGCACCGATCGCCTCGATCCAGTCCGCTTCGCGCATCGCTCCCGATGACGACACCGTTCCCGTTGTCGTCACCATCGAACGCACGGTGTGTGAGGAATAGCCGGCGCAAAGGCCGGCGGCTCACGGTCCGCACACTCCAGGCGCAACCCATGAACGACTACGTCTTGCGTGGCGGCGATCAGGGTGCAGCCAGGCTAGCCTTGCTGGCCCGCGTCGGGGCGCCGTCGACGCTCGATTTTTTCAAGCGTCTCGACGTGCGTTCGCCCATGCGCTGTCTCGATGTGGGCTGCGGCGCTGGCGCCGTGACCCTCGAACTGGCGCGGCTGGTGCAGCCCGGCGGCGCGGCCATCGGGCTCGATCGTGATGAACGTTGCCTGGAAATCGCCCGCGCACAGACGGCCGAGGCCGGGCTGCCCACCCGCTTCGAACAGGTCGATGTCGCCGATCTCGTCGAGCAGGCTGCCTTCGACCTGGTTTATGCAAGATTCTTGCTCACGCACTTTTCCGATCCGCAGGGGGGACTTGCAAGGTTAGTGCATGCCGCGCGGCCCGGCGGCAGGGTGGCCGTCGAGGACATCGATTTCCGCATGCACTTGTCCCGTCCTGACTGTCCGGCGTTTCGCCGCTACCAGGAGCTCTATCGCGAAGTGGTGCGGCAAAAGGGAGGCGATGCCGACATCGGGCCGAGATTGCCGCGCCTGTTCCTCGAGGCCGGACTCGAAGAGGTTCATGCAGACGCGGTGTTGCCCCTTTTTTCCGAGGGGGAAGGCAAACTCATCGCCGCGGTGACGATGGAGCATATTCGCGAGGCCGTGATTGCTGCCGGGCTGGCCACCACTGGCGAAATCGACGCCATCGTTGGCGAATTGAGTGAATTTGCCCGCGCGCCGGGCACGGTGCTCAGCATGCCGCAGATCTATCAGGTCTCGGGTGTTCGCCCACAATGAGCCAGCTGCGCCCGGTGTTTTTACCCATCCCATCACGCCATGCCGGTTCCGGGAACCAAAACACCCCGTCGCGACACTAAGGTCCAGGAGAAGTAGCGACTCGTACTCCCTTGTCTCCTCGACTTCGCATTTCTGACAGGCAACCGGTCCGGGAGGTGGTGCGCATGAACGTGCTCTTACAGGGCCCCGAGGCGACGGATGTCGAGCTATTGACGCACTTCACCGCTCGGCAGGATGAAAAGGCATTCGAGACGCTGGTGCGCCGCCACGGGCCACTCGTGCTCCAAGTCTGCCGCCGCATCCTGGGCAACAATCAATCCGCCGAGGACGCCTTCCAGGCCACCTTCATCGTACTCATGCGCAAGGCGGGCTCGTTGAGCCAGAAGGACCTGCTGTCGCACTGGCTTTACAAGGTAGCTTGCCGCGTGGCCCTGAAAGCGCGGGCACAGGAATGCCGTCGTCACGATCGCGAGCGACAAATCGCGGCGCAAGCAACCGCCGAGGTGGCTCCCGAACACAATGGGGCGGAGGCGAGCGGTCGCGACTTGCGGCCCGTCCTCGATGAAGAGATTGCCCGCTTGCCCGAGAAGTATCGCGCTCCGGTTGTCCTCAGCTATCTCGAAGGCAAGACCACCGATGAGACCGCGGAGCTGCTGGGCTGGAGCCGGGGCACCGTCGCCACCCGGCTGTCGCGTGCCCGCGATCTGCTGCGTCAGCGCCTCAGCCGCCGTGGGCTGGCGTACTCGGGCGCGGTCTTGCTCTCTTTTCTGACCGAGCTGCATGCGCGGGCCAATGTGCCTGCGGCGCTCGTGGAGTCTACGGCACGCGGGGCGGCCCAGCTGGCTTCCGGGCAAACCACCGCCTTGTTGACGAAGGGGGCCCTGTCGCTGGCGCGTTCCGGCTTCTCGCTGTCGCGGCTGGTGCCCGTGCTTGGGTCGCTCGTCGCGCTTCTCTTGCTGGGACTTGGCGTTGCCTGGCTGACGATCTCGTCGCCGTCGACAGCGCCCGTCGCGCAGGCCGAGGCGCCCAAGGAGTACTTCGTGGCCCGCTGGCCTAATGAACAAAGACTGCGCGAAGGCGAGGGGGTGATCGAGCTGCCCACCGGCTTCGTGGAAGCTGTCAATCGCCACCGCGTGGTGCAGGCGCTGGCCTTTGCCCCGGAGGGCCGCTACCTGGCCGCTGGCGGCACCGACGGCCTCGTCAAGGTCTGGGATCTTTCGGGCGGCAAGCTTGTCCTGCGCCTGGGACAGCATGCCAGGCCCGTCGCCGCGGTGGCGTTCTCTCCCAGCAGCGAATACCTCGCCGGCGTCAGCACCGACAATCTCCTTTGCATCGGCAACGTGAAGAACCGGCATCTGGTCCACTTCGCCAGCAAGACCGACGACGTGCTGGCCCTGGCCTTCACCAGCGACAGCACACACCTCATGGGGGGCCACAAGAGCGGCACGCTTTCCACCTGGGACACGCGCGGCGAGCTGAAGAACAGTATCGACAGCGGCATCGCCAGCGTGCGGCATTGGGCCTTCGCCAGCCATGCGCCGATCGCCGCCTGTCTTGACGCCAATGCCAGCCTCACGCTCTGGAATTACCAGGAGGGCACAAAGATCGCGCTGGGCAACGACTGGCCCGCCCAGG
>JBFWSD010001029.1:0-3394 GCA_050248575.1 Gemmataceae bacterium | reverse complement strand
CGACCCCAGCTCGAGCGTGCGCATCGAGGCCATCCAGACGCTCAGCAAACTTCGCCCTGTGAATGAAAGGGCGGGCTGGGCCCTCGAGCAGGCCACGCAGGACTCCAACTTGCGCGTGCAATGGCAAGCGCGTTCGGCCCTCTTGCAGTATCGGATGAGCGGCTACCGCCAAGGCTCGGGCGGCCCTGCGGACCGACCATTGCGTACCGACGAGCCGCCGCTGGCGCCGCCGCTGCCCGCATCGTCTTCGACAGGAACGATCATCAACCCGGTGCAACGGCCCCGCAACGTGGCCCCGCCGACAAGGCCGATACCGATCTATACCGAGCCCGGTGCGTTTCCGTTGCCGCGCGGCGAGGAACAGACAGCGCCGCCGCCGTCGCGAATGGTCGTGCCGCCGCCCCCCGCGCCGCCGGCCCCGAAGGTGGATGAAGGCCCCACCTTGGTTGCCCCGAAGTAGATCGGTAGGCGTTCGATCACGTAACCCTCGGCTGCCAATAAGCCCGTCCTTCTGGTCCCGCGCGGCACCAGCCGTTCGCGAGGGCAGAAAGGCGGGCTTCTTTGCCGGGTCTTATGTGCTCAGTCAACGTCGTAGAAGTAGCCCGCCTCAGTTAGCTTTTTGAGAGGTACGTCGAGGTCCTCGCCGCTGATCTTCAACTTCTTGACCGGCCCGTCTCCGACGAAGGTCACCTGGGCCCCCTTGAACAGGCCAGTGATGTTCTCCTGGCAAGTAGTGCAGCAGGCGTGAACACCTTTGATGGTGATATCGTTCGGGGGCTTGCCGAGGAAGCCCGCCACACCATTGAAGACGCCGCGAAGCACTGGCGGCTTTCCATTGACGGTAACTTCGCCGCGCATGCCGGCCCTTGTGAGCGCTTGAAGAATCGGAAGGATTTCCTCACTATCGTTGACCTTGAGAGAAACCGTCTTCGCCTTGTGGTCGACCGAGACGTTGGAGACGCCGGGCACCTTGACCAGCACCTGCTCGAGTTCGTTGCCACAGCTGGCACAGCAAAGCGGTAGCCCGCTGATCTTGACGTCGGCGGCTGGGACGCGCTGAAACCTCTGCGAGTTGCCCTTATCGTCCGTGAGCACCAGCTCGTCCGTGCTGACGCAAAAACTGAACGTCCTGGTTGGCGGCGCGGCCGGCTCGACCTCGAGCCGTTCTCCAGGAGGAACCACGACGGGAGGCACGATCTCTACCACACCATCACCCACGATGTAACGCGGAAGTGATACAAAGGCCGGCCCGACCAGGGGACGGCGTTCTCCGGGAGCCCGCCCAGCCTCGATCACGAAGAGGCCGTTATCGCGCTTGAAGCGCAAGCCCTTGACGGGCGTCTCGCTTTGAAGAAAAGACCAGTCGATGCTCTTGTCAGCGGGCTCTGCCAGCGTCCACTGGCCCAGAATCAGCTCCTCGGGCTTGCCAAGCGCCTGGGGATCCTTGCTACGCGCATCGGACGGATTCTCCCGGGCACATCCTGCGAGGCCGATCAGCCAGACCACCAAGGCGAACTTCATGGCGTTCATTGAGGTTCTCTTTTGAACTGAGCTGGGAGAATATTGCATCACCGCGCCCTGGATCATTTCAAGGAAAATCCACTTCCCATCCCTGCGAAGAGAAAGTCCTCGTTTCGCTCGGGTGCCCGGCGAAATGATGAATCCGTTTCACTTCGGGGCAGCGCGTGCTATCCTAACAACCTGGCCCGCATCACTCGGAGAAAACGCCATGTTCGAGAGATTGCCCCAGAGCGAGGGCAAGGTTTACGGGGTCAAGGTTTCCGAGACCATTACCCACGAGGATTACCAGGGCTTCATTCCGCAGCTGGAAGAACTTATCGCCAAATACGGCAAGATCCGCGTCGTCTACGAGATGGAGGCCGTGCTCGGCTTCACCCCCAAGGCCGCCTGGGACGACATCAAGTTCGACTGGAAACACTCCAAGGACATCGAACGCTGTGCCGTGGTGGGAGACAAGAAGTGGGAGAAGTGGATGACCAATATCAGCAAGCCCTTCTTCCCGGGAGAGATCAAGTACTTCCCGCTCGAGGACGCAGCCAAAGCCTGGGCCTGGGTGAAGGAGTAGGGTCAAAATGCAATGAGTGCCGAAGTGAAATGCACGGCGAGAAGGGGGCGGTAGCCCCTTGACGTATATGACGAACAGAGAGCTGCCCGCCGAGAAAGTGATGACCACGCACTAGCGAGGAAAGATCATGCGTTTCGCAATCGTGCTGTTGACGATGGCCAGCGCCGGAGTGTCGATCCGGGCAGAAGATCCGTGCGTCTCCGGGCTGAAACCGGGACAGCGGCCCGGCCCGTACTCGAGCATCGTCTCGACGGGCCCGGAGCGCGGGCAGCCCTTCTGCTACATCTGCGAGACCGAGGACAAGCCCGCCGTGGTCGTGTTTGCCCGCAGCTTGAACGCTCCCTTGGGCAAGTTCGTGCAACAGCTCGACAAGGAAGTAGTGGCCCGCAAGAGCGACAACCTGTGCGCCTGGGTCACCTTCCTCAACGACGACCAGACCAGGTTCGATCCCAAGGTGGTCGGCTTTGCCAAGGATTACAACATCGGCCACGTGCCTCTCGGCGTCTTCGAGGATCCGGTCGGGCCGCCCACCTATCGCCTCAACAAGGACGCCGACCTCACCATCCTGCTCTTCGTCAAGCAGAAGGTGGTGGCCAACTTCGCCTTCCGGGCGGGCGAGTTCGACGAGAAGAAGGCCGGCGAGGTGTTGAAGGCGTTGCCGCAGATCTTGCCCGCGTTGCAGCCGGCCGAGAAGCCGCCCGCCCAGAAGCCGCCCGCCGACTGGGCCAAGGACGAAGCCAAGCACCTCACCAACGTCAAGCAGGTCACGCACGACTTCGTCCGCGCCGGCGAGGGCTACTTTTCCCCCGACGGCAAGCGCATCATCTTCCAGGCCGAAGAAAAAGACACGGGCAACCCGTTCTATCAGATCTTTGTGATGGAGCTCGACACGGGCAAGGTTCGCCGCGTCAGCCCGGGCATTGGCAAGACGACCTGTGCCTACTTCCGCCCCGACGGGCAGAAGATCATCTTCGCCTCCAGCCATCTCGATCCCGACGCCAAGAAGAAGCAGGCCGCCGAGTACGCCCAGCGTGAGGAAGACCGCAAGAAGGGCATCCGCCGCCGCTACGCCTGGGATTTCGATGAGCACATGGACATTTTCGAAGCCAACCCGGACGGCACCGGCCTGAAGCGCCTCACCGATGCCAAGGGTTACGACGCCGAGGGCTCCTACTCCGCCGACGGCAAGCAGATCGTCTTCACCTCGAACCGCTCCGGCCCGGAGAACATCGAGCTTTACATCATGGACACGGACGGCAAGAACGTCCGCAAGCTGACCGACGCACCCAAGTGCTACAATGGCGGCCC
>JBFWSD010001028.1:0-3398 GCA_050248575.1 Gemmataceae bacterium | reverse complement strand
ACCATGTATTACCCGGTGCGCGTGGTGCAAGGGCGGAAATACAAGCTGTCGTGGAATATTGCCCACCCGCTGACCTATCCCTCGGCGTCGGACCTGTGGGCCTCGGCTACCTGGCAAGACATCTGGAAAAAAGGCGACAAGAACGCCCTGTATGGCAAGCGCACGGTGCAGGCTTACATGCACCGCCCGCAATTCGAGCTCTACGATCTGGAGGACGATCCCGACGAGATCAAGAACCTGGCCGACGATCCCAAGCATGCAAAAATCTTGGAGGAAATGAAGGCCAAGATCAAGGACATGCAGAAGCGCACCAAAGATCCGTGGATCTCGAAATGGGAGTATGAATAGGAAGTCAGAATGCAGAAGTCAGGATGCAGAAATGATAAGCCCCACCCGCCGCGGCGGGTGGGGCATGCAACCATGAGGCGACCCGCTGCGCGGGCGGGTCTTGTCAGTATGTTCAACCGAGCAGGTCGGCGATTTCCTTGACCTTGGCGGCGCCAATCTTGTCGGTGAGAGCTTTGACGGCCTGGATGTCTTGCAAGCTGATCATGGCGCCGCGGCCCCCCTTGCCGGAGCCGGCGGGCCGCCCGACTTTCCGCTTCGGGCCCGGCGCCGTCTTGGCGGATTTGCCCTTGCCCCGCATCACCCAGCCGCATGAGTGACTCTGCGAGCGCGCGTGAATCAGCTCGCCGCATTTGGGACACGTCTTGCTGGGAAAGTTCGGCTTGCCTGCTGCCATGAAGTTGACCTTTCTGAAGTATGTGACGGCGATAAAGGGATACTACAGATTCATGAGCAGGTGTCGCAATACTATTTGCCTGGCGATCCGGAATCTAGTTGTCGATTTTCCGATTATGGTAAAGCAATGGACGCACTATTCCCTTGTCGGCCCGTCAGGAAACTCGAGACCGGCCGGCCTTCTTGCTGCATGGATGGTGGCAATAGGCAGCGTTCGTGCACATGACACACAGGTACGATAAGCGACGCATCTATGGCGGATAGACTGAGCAGATGAGCTCCAACGGGTGGACGTCGATGCGCTGGCTAGGTCTGGCCTTTGAAGGCGGACTGGGCGTGCTGGCCTGGCTGCTGGGATGGTGGCTGGACGTCGATCCGCTCGCGACACTCTACTGGGACGGGGCCGCCGTGGGCATCGGCTTGCTGGCGTGTGTGCCGATGTTTGGGCTGTTTCTCTTCTGTCTATGGTGCCCCTGGCGGCCCTTCGCCCGGATCCGGGAAGTTGCCGACGAGTTCCTGACGCCGCTCTTTGCCGGGCTGAACTGGTTCGATCTGCTCTTGCTCTCGGCGGCCGCCGGACTGGGCGAGGAGATGCTTTTTCGCGGCTTCATCCAGGCCGGGCTGGCACGTCCTTTTGGCGAACATGCCGGTCTCTTGCTGGCCAGCATTATCTTCGGTCTGATGCACCTGGTCACGCCAGCCTATGGCGTGCTGGCAACGATCATGGGTATCTACCTTGGCCTTGTATGGCTCTATGCGGGCAACCTGCTCAGCGTCGTCGTCGCGCACGGCGTCTACGATTTCATCGCCCTTCTGGTGCTGGTAAGGTCGACGCCCCAGGTTGTTGCACCTGAAGCTGATTCTCATCACCGCGCACGAGCTTGACCATGATTTTGCAACTTCCCGATCAGCTGGACACGGCCCGCCTGAGGTTGCGGCCCCTTGAAGAGCGGGATTATCCTGCTTACGCAGCCTTCATGTGTGACGAGATTGCCACGCGCTATCTGCTTTTCAGCGCCGAGCAGCGCAGCGACAGCGGGGCTCGCGCTCTCTTTGAACAGGTACTGAGTTCCTATGCCAGCGCCGAGCCGATCTTCGTCTTGGCGATTGCGCTGAAGGAGCAAGACAGGTATATCGGCTCGTGCGGCCTCAGCCCGGGCAGCTGCGCTGGTGAAGTCGAATGCTTCTATACCTTGTTGCGCGCGTCATGGGGGCACGGATATGCAACCGAAGCGATGCGGAAACTGGCCCGTTACGCTTGCGCCGAACTGGGCGTGGAGCGCCTGCTGGCCAACGTGAGTGTGGAGAACCCTGCCTCGGCGCGTGTGGCCCGCCGGCTGAGTATGCAGCTGGAGGAGACCTTCACGCGCGACGAAGCGGGTGCGCTGGGCGAACGCTATGTGCTGACGCGATCTCAGGCGCTCTTGAGCAGCGGCGATGGTTCGCTGTCCTGACGCAGCCCGGGGAAAGGCACTGAAATCGACGCTGGTTTGACGGCAGGGGGCAAGAGCAATGCGACGAAGTTGGCCTCCGCGCCCGCTTCGCGCCAGCTTGCCAGCCAGCTGGCGAATTGCACCTGCAGCGCGGGCAAGCGGCGGCGATAAAAGTCAATCAGGTCGCGCAAAGTCTCCTGGAAATTCTTGCTCGCCGCGGGCAACATGACCCGGAAGCCGCCCAGGATCCCTTCGAGGCGGCGGATGGCCACGTAGCTATCGTTGATCTGGCCAAGGATCTCCTGCATTTCCTCGACCTGTGGATAAAGCTCCGTGCGGAAGGGGCCGTCGAAGCAAGACGCAAACAGCTCCATGGAGTAGCGCAGCTTCTTGCCGGTGATGCGCAGCTGGTGCAAGGGCCCTTCGTCGACCAGGTTGCCGTGTGAGGCGAGTACGAACTCCTGGAGGACGTTGGCCAGCACGGGCCTGGCCAGGTCAATCAGCCCGTCGCAATCGGGCAGCCGCGAACGCTGCACCGAGGCCACCGTCTCCGCCAGGAAGCGATCGAAGGCAAACGGATACTCGTCGCCGAGTTGCTCGAGGTTCGTACGGGCCAGCCACCGTTGCGATACGGTGAAGCCGACGAGGAAATCGAAGCGGTGGCGCTGACGGCCCACCTGCTTGGCGAGCAAGCTATCGAGGAAAACGTCCCAGTCGCGCGCTTCCCCGGCGGCCCGGCGAATGCTGCGCAGTCGTTTCTTGGCCTTACGATAGACCTTGGCGGGCAAGCAACTCTCGAAGACATCGAGGGCAGCGCGGGCCCGGCGCGTGCTCACACGCAGCTGATGCACGTGTTCCGGGTCTTTTTCCGCTTCGGTAAGTGCCGGGGAGAGCTGGTCGCGAACGGCTTCCAGTCGGATGGTCAAGATGCGGCGGGCGGAGTCATCGATCCGTGTGTGTGCCGCGAGATCGGCAATCCATTTAGCGGCCATGTCGTGGGTCCCTCCAAGCCGGTCAATCAAGTAGTCACCTTTAGATATCAGCCCGCGCGGGGCCTGAAGTGTAAGCGAAGTGTGAACTTCTCATGACTGGACCGCCACCGGCCAGCACATCGCGCACGATGCGCACGACCCGTCGAAACGCAGTGCGGTTTTTTCGTTTGAAGCGAGTTTTGCGGAGCTACTTGGCTTTGAGGCGGAGAATGAACAGGGTGCCGTCGCCGTT
>JBFWSD010001027.1:0-3399 GCA_050248575.1 Gemmataceae bacterium | reverse complement strand
CACCTTGATGCCGTCGATACTGACAGAGAGGCCCTCGTCGCCAGCTTCTGGTTCGAAGCCGAAGTCCTCCAGGTAACCTCCCAGGGCCAGTTTGTGATCGGCGATCGGGTAAGCGTTCAGCGCCTGGGGAAAGATGCTGACGATGCGGGCCAGTGCATTGTCTACGTTCCGCTCCAGTCGTTCGTCCTTGAGCAAGAGAAAGGCGACGCCCTTGCCGTAAGGGGCCGCATAGTAGGCATCGCACTCCAGGACGCCGACCGCGATGGTCGCCAGGGCATGCCCGGCATGTTCGACCAGCAGCGGCGTGAACAGCTCGTCGCAGGGGATGAGCGGTTTGGTGAAGGCTTCGATCTGGTTTTCCTCGCCGAACTCGCGCAACGCCTGGGCCGCCGCAAGCGCTTGCTCGGGCAGCTTGCTGGCCTCGTTCGCCCACGCCCACATCCAGGTGTTGTTGACCGTGTCTTGCGAGCCAAGGATCTGGGCCTCGAAGCGGATCTTGCCGAAGCTGAGCCGGGCGGACGGGGTGTCGAAGTACCAGTCGCCCCCGCCGGACCTTTCGAGGAAGTCGGCCAGCCTCATCTGCTTGTCAAAGCCCATGCCCACATGTCGCAGGAACAGCCCGTCGAAGTATTGTTGTGGCATCGCTACACCTCGAAGATCAAGAGTCGACGTATCTGGCGAGCGGCTGGCGGTGTAAGAACCATCGCCCAGACACTGGTCAGGGGGCTCACGCCCCCCGTTCGCCGCTGCTACTGCTCGTTCTCGGTTTTCGGTTACCTGGTCGGTCCTTGTCCATCCCGCGCTGGCGCGTCGGGCTAACCAAACCATGTCAACATACTGCGAGCAACGTCGATGCCCGTGACCGGCGCGAGGGCACGCCAGCCCGGCACGGCATTGACCTCGAGTACATGATACGTCCCCGCGCGGTCGGGCAGAAGATCGACGCCCCCCGCCGCCACCCCCACGGCGGCAGCGGCACGCAGGGCCAGATCCTCTTCGGCGCTGGTGAGCGACACGGCCTCGCCGCGGCCCCCCTGGGCGATGTTCGTGCGCCAGCCCCCGCGGCCATGCCGCCGCATCGAGGCGAGCACGCGGCCCGCGAGCACGAACGCACGCAGGTCCCAGCCCGGATGATCGATGAATCGCTGCAGGTAGATCACACCCTGCGTGCGTTCGATGGCGCGGAACGTGCGCCAGGCCAGGTCTTCATCGGTCACGCGCAGCATGCCGCGCCCTTCGGAGCCGAAGAGCGGCTTGACCACCACATCGCGGTCAAGGCGGGCAAACGCTGCCATGGCCGCGTCGCCGTGCTGACACACCCAGGTGGCGGGCACGGGCAGCCCGGCCGCCTCCAGCCGGGCAATCGACAGATACTTGTCGATGCAAGTCTCGAGCGACGCGGGCGGATTCAGCACGCGCACTCCCCGCGCCTCCAGGCGATGGAGCACGTTCATGCGCAACACCACCTGCTCGAGCGAACCGGGCGGCATCGTTCGCACCAGCACGCCCTCGTAGCCCGCGAGATCTTCGAGTGCGGTCGCCGGGTTGCCCGTGCCGCCCGCGACGCTGGCGGCGAGCTTGCGAAAGTCGACCGGCATGGCGTCGATGCGCAAATCGGCGGCGGCCCGCAACAGGTCGCGCACATGCCAGCCGTTGCCAGAAGAGAGGATTGCCAGGCGCACGATTCACTCCTTGGCTGCGTGCTGGCGCAGTTCGGTGGAGGACAGATTGATGCGAAATTCACTCTCGGGAATGGCCACGAACAGGTCGGAGAATTCGGCGGGCAAAGCAAGATCGGCCAGCGTGCGGAAGTTGCCGTGGTCGTCGGCACGACCCGCGACGAGAAAGCGGCAGCCCTGTTGCCGGAAGAAGGCAAGCGCTTCCGTCATCTTCGCGGCACTATCGTCATAGAAGCGGGGCTGCACGATGCGTTCGGCCGTGTCTGCGCCCACTCCAAAGGTTGCTCCGGGGAACAGCCCGGCTTTCTCCGGAAAGGTGGGAGCGCGGGTCAGCCAGACTTCGGCCTGCCAGCCAAAGCGGGCCAGACGCTGCAACACATCTTCGCGAGCCAGAGGCGGCTTGTCGGCATTCTGCACGGTCAATTCGAAAGCGACCGGGCTGCCCAGCCGCCGCGCGATGACTTCGGCCAGCCGCCAGTGAGCCGCATGGACTGGATTGAAGGAGCCGGGCACGAACGCCGCGGGCAACGGCGCTGCCAGCAAGAAGCGGCCATCGGCGGTCACGCATAACTTGTCGATCGCGCCGCGCAAGAGCTGCCCGAGCGGATCCGCCAGGGCGGTCTCGGCCGCCTCGAGCTTCTCTCCCTCGAGGAGCGGGACGGGCAGGCGCGCCTTCACAGCCAACGCCTCGGCCAGGCTGTTCAGGATGACCACTTCGAGCACGCGTTCTTCTTCGACGCGTGTGCGGGCCCCCTTGGTGAGTGTGAGCGCGG
Organism: Gemmataceae bacterium; assembly: GCA_050248575.1. Classification (GTDB taxonomy): domain Bacteria; phylum Planctomycetota; class Planctomycetia; order Gemmatales; family Gemmataceae; genus JBFWSD01. The sequence goes on along the minus strand of JBFWSD010001027.1, from coordinate 947 downwards.
CGGATCGGATTTGATCGCTGCGGCGACAGGCGACGTGGAAACGATGGTCTCCCTTCTTGGGTCGATCGCTGACCAGGCTGGCCGTCGCCCCCACACCGACGACGTCGCGATCGGGTGCGAGCCAGCCTGCCCGAGCCCAGGCGCGGGCTGCAAGCGCACGCGCCGTGCCTGCCGAGCAGAACCCGTCCGGCGCGTGCCCGAGAAACTCGACGAGCGCCTGTTCGTCGTAGGGCACGATGGCTTCGAGCACCGTGCGCGAGCCCCCCGGAACGGCCAAGAGCGCAGCGCAGGCCGAGGCGCCGCCCCCCGTCACTGCCAGCACACATTGCCGCGGGGCCGCATGAATCTGCTCGATGAGATTTCGCGTGGCTTCGTCCATTGGTCGTGGCGGATCGAACCCTCGTCCCATAGTGTTGTTATATTCCCGTGAAGAGGAATCTGGTGATCGATGAGCGAAAGTGGCAGAGAAGTTGACGGGCCAGCAGCCCAGCTCCGCGTAGTCGCGCCCGGGCTGTACACGTTGCTGGTCGACGCCGGTCGGCCGGGCAGCCGGGCCCTCGGCGTTCCCGTAGGCGGCGCCGCGGACCGGGCTGCCTTGCTGCTCGGCAATGCCCTGGTCGGCAATCCGCCCGAGACGCCCGCGCTCGAAGTCGCCCTCAGCGGGCCAACCTTGCAGACCGATGCCAGCGTCGCCTGCGTCCTGTGCGGCGCGGACTTTCAACTTGCCGCCGAAGGCCACCCGCGCGGCAGCTTGCAATCGAACAAGACGTTCACGCTGGCCGCGGGAGGCACCCTCAATATCGGGGCAGCCCGCTCCGGGGCACGCGGCTATCTCTGCATTCGTGGCGGCTTTCAGGCGCCACTCATCCTGGGGAGTCGTTCGGCCCTTGAACCGCTCAGTGCGGGCATCACACTCAATTGCCGTGCCGCGACCATCGGGCGGCGCT
>JBFWSD010001026.1:0-3400 GCA_050248575.1 Gemmataceae bacterium | reverse complement strand
CGTACGTTGCAGCAACTCGCCGTCCAGAAACAGCACTTCCGACACCGGACGAGGCAAGTAGGGTCGCAACAGCTCTTCGCAGTGTTGCATTGTTTTTCGAAACATGGGTTGCGTGTCGAAGAGCGTTCGACCCATGCCGAGGTACTGGCTGCCCTGCCCAGTAAACAGCCAGGCCACTCTGGGCCGCTGCCTGCTTGCCCGGCCTTGATGGCCTTGATGCACTCCGTCTCGCTTTGCCGTTCCTACCGAGACGAGTTGCCGCCGGATTTGCTCGCTAGAGTCACCGGACACTGCGAGCCGATGCTCGAAGTGCGAACGCCCTGCCGCCGCTGTGTAGCATACATCCGGTAGCGATTCGGCCGTCGATGCCAGCACAGCCGCGTAACGCGCGGCCTGCTCCTTCAGTGCGGGCTCGGTGCGGGCGGAAAGCACCAGCAAGTGCAGTGGTCGTTCCAGGGCTGCGACCGCTGTCTCGGGTAGCGGCGCTTCTTCCAGCACGACGTGAGCATTCGTGCCCGAAAAGCCGAACGAGCTGACACCGGCGAGTCGCCGGCGGGCATGGCGAGGCCATGGCGTCGACTCCGTGACGACCCGGATGGGCAAGCTCTCCCAGGGAATGTGCGGATTCGGCGTCGTGAAATGCAGATGCCTCGGGATCTCTTCATGCTGCAAGGCCAGGACGACCTTGACCAACCCGGCGATGCCGGCAGCGCCTTCCAGGTGACCGATGTTGGTCTTCACCGAACCGATCAGCAATGGGCTGCTCGCAGGCCGGCCGTTACCGAGTGCCGCGGCCACAGCTTGAACTTCGATGGGGTCGCCCAGACTTGTGCCCGTCCCGTGCGCTTCGACGTATTCGACTTCGAGAGGCGACACGGCACCGTTGGCCAGGGCGTCGCGCATCACCGCCTGCTGCGACAGTCCGCTGGGCACGGTGAGCCCGCCGCTGCGACCGTCTTGATTCACCGCGCTGCCGCGAATCAGCGCCAGCACGCGGTCACCGTCGCGGCGGGCGTCGCCGAGCCGTTTCAACACGACCATGGCACAGCCCTCGCTGCGGGCAAAACCGTCGGCAGCCGCATCAAACGCCTTGCATCGATCGGAAAGAATCTTCGCCTTGCAGAAGTTGATGGTGGTCACCGGCCACAGCAACAGGTTGACGCCGCCAGCAAGTGCCAGATCGCTCTCGCGGCTGCGCAAGCTAAGGCAGGCCTGGTGAATGGATACCAGCGATGACGAACAGGCTGTGTCGATTGCCAGGCTGGGCCCCTGCAAACCTAGGAAAGAACTGAGCCGCCCGGTCGCCACCGCGGGGGATACGCCGGTTCCCAGGTAGGCGTCAATGGCTGATTCGCCTCGTTCCAGCAGGCGAAAGGAATAGTCACTGCCACAGATGCCAATGAAGACCCCCGTGCGTGAGCCAGCCAGGTCCTCGGCGGGCAGTCCCGCGTGCTCGAGGGCCTCCCAGGTTGTCTCCAGCAGCAGGCGTTGCTGCGGATCGAGACTTACCGCCTCGCGTGGCGAAATGCCAAAAAACGCCGGATCGAACTGATCGATGTCGTCAAGGAAGCCGCCGCGGCGCACATAGATCTTGCCCGGCGCGTCGGGATTGGCATCGTAGTAAGTCTGCATGTCCCAGCGTTCAACGGGAATGTCGCGTAGGGCCTCACGTCCTCCGTGCAAGAGATCCCAGAAGGCATCGAGGCTAGGGGCGCCTGGAAACCGGCACGACATGCCCACAATGGCGATGGGCTCGGTCCTTGCCCCTTCCAGCGCATCGAGCTTCGACTGAAGCTTGTCGATTGCGATGACCGCTTTTTCGAGCCGTGAGCGCTCACCAGGGCTGCCCGCGGGTTGAATGCTTGCCATGATCACTCCCGCAGAATCTTGTCGATGCGTTCGTCGAGCATCTCGCCCAGGTCGTCATCCGAGAGAGATTTCAGTGTGCTCCCTGCCTGAGCGTCCTCGGTAGCCTGGTCGGGAACTGTTGGCGGCCCGTGGAACAACTTCTCGTCCAGGAAGTACCCCAGGGCTGTGGCCGTCGGGTAGTCAAAAACGGTCGTGGCCACCATGCCAAGGTCGCTGCCCAACTCAGCCTGCAGGCGATTGCGCAGTTCCACCGACATCAGAGAATCCATGCCAAGGTCGAAAAAGCCCTTCTGTCGGTCGGGCAAATTTTGCGTTTCCATCCCGAGCACACGGGCCACTTGTTGTTGTACGTAGTTCACCAGCGCTTCTCGACGCTCCGCAGGGGAGTGCGTTCGGAGCCTCGCCGAGAATGCCCCCGTCCTTTCCCGCGCCGCACGCGGAGCATTCCGTCGATCGGAGTCAGTGAGGCGGCTGAGAAACGCCGGCACAACACCTTGGCGCAGGAACTTGGGCCAGTCGGCGGGCAAGACTCCGATCTGTGCGGCTGCCCGTTGCCCGAACAAACGCTCTAGCACTTGCAGACCCGAGCGCGGATCGATGGTGCCCATGCCGCGTGTGGCGTTGCGATCGGGAACGCCGCGGCGAACGGCAGCCCCGATCTCGCTCCACACGCCCCAGTTGATGCTGAGTGCCGGCAAGCCGCGCGCGTGGCGATAGTGAGCAAGCGCATCCTCGAAAGTGTTGGCGGCGGCATGATTGCTCTGTCCGGGTGAGCCCAGCAACGACGCCGCAGACGAATACACCACGAAGTAGTCCAGCGTAGATGCTCGAGTCTGCTGATGCAGATTCCAGCTTCCGGCAACCTTGGCCGCTAGCACTCGTTCGAATCGCTCGGAGGTTTGATTGAGCAGCACGCCGTCTTCGAGCTCGCCAGCTGCGTGAATGACGCCCCGTATGGGCGGCAGCGTCCCGGAAGCTTGCTCCAGGACCGACCCAAGCTGCGCTTTCACCGAAATGTCGGCGGCAGCCACCAGCACGCGGGCTCCCAGTTCCTTGAGCCGGGCAACAACTTCGCGCGCCTTTTCCGAAGGCGGCTTGCGCCCCACCAAGATGAAGTGCCGTGCGCCACGCCCGGCCAGCCACTGCGCTGTCAACAGACCAAGATCTCCTAGACCGCCAGCGATGAGATGCGTGCCCGTCGGCGACACGGCAGGTTCCGCGGGCAAGACACGCGGAACCGGCATGAGATACGCAGCAAATCGGTGCCCGCCGCGATACGCCAGTTGTTCAACAGGATCGTCCGTTGAGGCCAGTTCGGCAAGTAGTCGCCCGGCCGCCGTCACAGCTGGCATAGCGCTATCCAGGTCAACGCAACGACAGCGCAGTTCGGGATGCTCGCGCGCAGCGACCCGCCCAATCCCCCAGAGGGGTGCCTGAGGTAGTCCTTGCAGTCTGTCCTCAGGCACAACGGCCTGTGCGTCGCGCGTGACGACAAGCAGGCGGGGCGGCGCGCCGCCCGCGGGGTCCAGGG
>JBFWSD010001025.1:0-3403 GCA_050248575.1 Gemmataceae bacterium | reverse complement strand
CCTGGATGGCCGCGGCAAGTTTGAGGGCCGCGTCGCGAATGCCGGCGCGTTCGGCTGCGGTCGGGCCGCCATGCGTGAACTGCGCGTAGCCCGCGATGAGGGCCGCTTCCGTCTGCAGCTTGCGCAGCGTCTTCTTGTCTTTCTTGTCCAGGTTTTTCTGGATGTTGTTGGCGGCATCCACGACCAGGGCCTTGAAGACGTCGGCATTGACGATGGCCTGGTCCTTGGGCGGGTCTTGCCCTTCGCTCTTGCCTGCGATCAGCCAGATTCCTGCCAGCACCGCCAGCCCGGCGGCCCACCTGCATTGTTGCATCATCGTTGCATACTCCCGGAACGTGATCCTTGTAAATGTTCCACTCTGGACGTGTACAACTGCCTTACCCCGGGGTGGAGTATAAACCAGAAAACAGGAACTAGAAACCAGAAACCAAAAACCAGAAACTAGAGACCTGGGCTGTGGCTGGAGAACTGGATTCGTTTGGTCGAGGCACGCCATGAAACGAGTGACCTGGGTCGCCGTGGCAGCACTGACAGTGTTTGCTTGCTGCCAGCCGACGGGCTCCGCCCCCTCGGCTGCCGAGGCCGAGCCCGATGAAGTCGAGCTCGATGATCTGCGCCCCGGGCTGGTGGCGGTCTTTCAGTCGCTCGTCGACAAGGACGCCGTGCTTCATCGGCTCGAGGTCAAACCCGCCTTCTATCTGGGACACGGCAGCGTGCATCCGCGTTTGCCCGCGGGCCCATTCGAGGCACGCTACTCCGGGTTTCTCCTGCTACGTGAGGCCGCCCCCATCAAGTTCGACGCGTTCGTCTGCGGTCGACTGACCGTGAAGATCGACGGCGTGGCCGTGCTGGAGGGCACGGGCGAGAGCGACACGGCACACCTCGAGGGCAAGCAGCCCCTGGATCGACCGCGCGGCATTTACCGCTTCGAAGTCGACTATCGCGCGCTGGCAGACAGGCCGGCGCGGCTGCAGATCCACTGGCAAGGGCCCTCGTTCTCGCGCGAGCCTTTGCCCGCCTGGCAGCTCAAGCATGTCGCCGAACAGGAGCCCGCCGCTTTCAAGCAAGACAATCTTGTTGAAGCGGGCCGCATCCAGGCCGGGCTGCTCGGCTGTGCCCGTTGTCATCAATCGTCCTTCCCGGGCAATCATGAACCGCCCCGCGGGCCGTCGCTGGCCGACGCACGCCAGCGCCTCGACCGCGACTGGCTGGTTCACTGGCTGGCTGATCCCGCCAAGCTGAAAAGCGATGCGCACATGCCGGCGCTCTTCAGCAAGGATCGCCGCGGTTTCGTGGAACGCTGGCTGATTGCCGACCAGCTCACGGGCGGGCCGCGCAAAGATACCGTCAAGCCCGCGGGCGATCACCGCGCGGGCCGGCTCGCCTTTGTGACCATCGGCTGCATCGCCTGCCATCAGGTGCCCGACGTGCCCGCGAACGAGCAGCCCGACCTGGGGCGGCTGCATTATTCCGCGCTGGGCGATCGCTTCCAGGAAGGAGAACTGGCTTCCTTCTTGTTGCAGCCCCACGCGCGTTACCTCGATGGGCGGATGCCGCGGCTGCCCCTCACGCCCAAGCAGGCGACGGACATTGCCGCCTACCTGTTGCTGTGGTCGAAGCCTGCGGAGTTGCAAGGCGAGAAACCGCCCGGGCCAGCCGAGATCGATGCGCTCGTGAAGGAGCGGCGAGCGCGCCATCGCGAGGCGCTGGCCGCGTCGCTCATCGACGAGAAACGCTGCGCGGTCTGCCATCCCGGGCTGGGGGCGAGCTTGCCCGCCGACATCGCCATCAAAGAGACCAAGACGGGCTGCCTTGGAGACAAGAACGGCCCGCGCTACACGCTTGACGCTCCCACTCGTGCGGCCCTGCAAGCTTACGCAGCCCAGGCCACGCGCGAACGACATGCGTCAAGCTTCGAGGATCGCCGGCGGTTGATCGAGCGGCTCAACTGTTTCCGCTGCCATCAGCGCGATACGGAGACGCAGCCCATTCTCGAGCAGGTGGGCAGCAGGCTGGGCGGCGCCTACTTGCAACACTTGCCCTTCCAGCGCACGCCCAGGTTGACCGATCCATTGCAGAAATACACGCACGCGCATCTCGTTGCTGCCGTGCGCGAAGGGGTCGCCGGGCTGCGGCATTCGCGCTACTCGTATCGCATGCCGGCCTTCGGCGATTTCGCCGACCAGGTGGTTCGCTCGCTGGCCGAGACGGACGGCGAGTTGATGGAAGGGCCGCCCGACTCGAAGCGAGCCGATGCCGATCCCACGCTGGGCAGTCTCGCTGGTGCGCAGCTCATCGGCTTCCAGGGGTACTCGTGCGTCTCGTGTCATATCTGGGATGGCAAGAGTCTCTCGCAGGCCGATCCTGGCGCGATCGGCCCGGAGTTGACGCGCGTGCCGGGCCGCATCCGCCGCGACTGGTTCGATCGCTTCCTGGAAAACCCGGCCCGGGCCCATCCAGGCACACCGATGCCCGGGGTGATGCCCAAGGGAGAGAAGCCGCTCCTGCCCCTCGTGCTCGACGGCAACGCGCAGAAGCAAAAAGACGCGCTCTGGGCGTTTCTGATGCTGGGCAAGAAGGCACCCAGCCCGAAGCCGCCGCCGCCGTTGCCCGTGATCGCGCCGGCCGCCGGTTCGCCCGCGCTGGTGGCACAGATTCCGATCAAGCTGCCCGGCGGCACGAATGTGGAATCCATCTGCGTGCTGACCGGCGACCATTACCTGGCAATTCTCGACGTGGGCAGCGGGCGACTCGTCGATGTCTTCACCACCGCGCAGATCCTGCGCGAAGTGCGGGGCCGCGTCCGCATTTTCCTGGCCGACGGCAAACCGCTCAGCGCGGGGGATATCGAGCCCGGGCTTGAACTGGTTGCGGGCAAGAAGGCCGGCCCGCATGCCCGCACGTTCCGCGCCTACGATCGTCTCGAGGACGGCGTCGTCCTGCACTGGGATACGGAAGGCGCGGGCACGCTCATCGAGAGCGTGCGTATCGTCGCCGAAGAAAAAGAGCACTTCCTGGTTCGCCGCTGGAGCGTGAGCGCACTGCCCGCGGATGGCACGCTGCGGCTGCGTAGCAGGCAAGGCGGCAAGCTCAAGGTTCTCGAGGGAAGTGGCAACGCGGCGTCGCTGAAGGAGGGCGGCCTGGAGATCACCCTCACGGCGGACAAGGAGGGCAAGGCGGCTGGAGAACTGCGCGTGGCCTTGCCCGCCTCGGCCGTGCCGGTGGCGATCGAGCGAACGGTGCTGCCCGATCCGGGCGCGGTGGAGGGGTCGCTCGAGCGGCCCGGTTTCCGGGCCATTGCCTATCCGCGGCCCAAGACCGCCGCCGGCGACGATCTGGTCATGCCCTCGGCGGTCGCCGTCGATCCCGAGACCGGCAAGGTCTTCATCGCCAGCATGAAGCT
>JBFWSD010001024.1:0-3405 GCA_050248575.1 Gemmataceae bacterium | reverse complement strand
CGTTCAACGGTCAGATTGACCGAGCGGCGCTCGAGATGTCCCGGCTCGGGCGAAGGATGATCGAGTATCGTGGCCGCCACTTCCGCATCGTCGATCGGCTTGGTGTCGATGTGGGTGATGCGGTCGTCGGGGCGCAGCCCGGCTTTTTGCGCCGGGCCGCCGGGCAACACCGTCTTGATGCGTAGCTGGCCCGGCGTGCTGATGGGCTCGACTTCCAGGCCGAAGCCCAGTTTTTCTTCGTGCGAGTATGTGCGATTCAGCTCCTTGCCGATCAGCACGGCCGAATAGGGATCGAGCCCGTCAACGATGGCACGGAGGCAGAAGAGCAGCCCGTCGTTGCCCTTGATGGCCTCGGGATTGCCCAGTTCGAGCCGCAGCTTGGCGATGAGGGGGATCAGTTCGCCCTCGGCCTCGGGGAGCTTGCCGCTCTCGAGAACGGGGGGCTCGGGCACGCCGGCCTTCTTGTAGAGTGCCTTCAGACCGGTGCAGATCAGGTCGCCGCGTTCCACCGGCCGCACGTAACGGTCGGCAATCTCCCCGGCAACATGATGAAGCTGGGTAGCAAAGACGGCTGCCTCTTCCGGCCTGACGGCTGGTACTTCCTTGGGTGCATTGGCGTCGTTGGTGGATAGCGCCAGCGTCGCTCCCACCAAGATGCAGACCACTCCGCTCAGTTCCGCGCGCATGCCCTTCTCCTTCCGGTCATGACGAAACAAAACGGGCACATTCTAGTGAGCACGGACGGTAACCAGAAGAGCAACCGCCCCAGGGGGGCGCGCCGGGATTCTCACGCTTGCCTGGTCGGTGGGCGCGCGGCAGGCAGGCGCGCGGCGGCTTCGCCAGCTTCGTTCTTTCTTCCACAGCGCCTGCGGTCGCCTGCTGCCGCACGCTGCCCAGCTTCAGCCTTAATCACTGGAACATAACGACTTCGGTTAAGCGGCCCGCGGGCCACGGTCGATACACTTGTTGAACCCTTGGAGGGAGGGTTCACTGCCCGCCTTGACTGAAGAGGACAGACCCATGATCGGCGAGAACGTGATGGTCCAGCGTTCGGAGACCGACCAGTTGCGACAACAGCTGCTGCAAGCCCAGCGCCTGAGCAGCGTCGGCGCACTGGCCTCCAGCGTGGCCCATGAGTTCAACAACATCCTGACCACAATCATCAACTACGCCAAGATGGGCTTGCGCGCCGGGCAGGATGAAGCCTCGCGCACCCAGTCGCTGGAGAAGATCCTCAAGGGCAGCCAGCGCGCCGCCACCATCGTGCAAAGCATGCTTGGCTTTGCACGCAACAACTCGCCAGCCCGGCAAGACACCGACATCGTCGCGCTCGTCGAGGAAGTCCTGACCTTGACCGAGAAGGACCTGAGCAAGCACCAGATCAAGGTGGAGACGAAATTCCACGGCCGGCCGAACGCCTGCGTCGTGCCCGCCCAGATCGAACAGATCCTGCTCAACCTGGTGATCAACGCGCGGCAAGCGATGCCGTCGGGGGGCCGCCTTACCGTCGAGGTTGCCGAAAGTGACGCGCCGCACATGGTGGAGATCAAGATCGCCGACACGGGCGTGGGAATCCCGCCCGAACGGCTGCGGCTGATCTTCGAGCCCTTCTTCACCACCAAGGAGCCCGACGAACAGGGCAGCGGCGGCTCCGGACTGGGCCTGAGCGTGTGCCGCCAGATCATCGAGCAGCACCACGGCCGCATCCGCGTCGAGAGCCTGGTCGGCAAAGGTTCCACCTTCACGGTAAAGCTGCCCGTGGAGTAGCATTCAGCATCAGCCTTTAGCTGTCAGCCAAAACGACGAACCCCGAGGCACGAATCTCGTCCCTCGGGTTTCGTCGATTTGGCTGACAGCTGATCGCTATTTCAGCTTCTGTTTCAACTCGCCGATCAGAGCCCGGAAGACGGCCGGGTCGTAGTCGTTGACCGTCTTGAGGTAGATGGCCAGTTCCTCGTCGCTGAGTGTTTGCAGCTTGTCGCTGGCGGCGATGAAGCCGTCGGTGAGGGCCTCGTTGGTGACGTAGCTGATCGATTGCAGGAACTTGTTGGGCTTCTTCGACATGGCCTGCAAGTTCTTGTCGTCGCCGATGTTCTTGAGATAGTTGCTGAATTCCTTCAACGACTCCTCGGTCGGCTTCTCCTCGGACTTTTCGCGGATGATGCCAAGGACCACTTGCAGGCGTTCATTGCGCCGCTTGTAGGGGTAGAGATCAACCTGGTCGGCCAGCTTGCCCATGAGGGCAGCGATCTCGGCATCCTCGCCGCCGCCCGCCAGCTTGTACTCGTCATAGATCGTCTTCAGCAGGGCCACCACCTGCCGCGCCGTCTCGTAGTCGGGAATCAACTCGGTCGACGCGTCGGGCGAGTAGTATTTGCACAGGTCGTGCAATAGCCGGCGTGAAGATTCCTTGTCGTAGCGGGCCGCCTTCAGGCTGGCGACCACTTCATCGCTCCACTTGACGAGATCATCCGCGGCCTTGGCGATCCCCTCGGGCTTGCCGAAGGGCTGGCTCTGCCAGGTATCGACCAAGGTCTGCAGGCGCGAGCGGAACTGGTTGAACTTCTCTTTCTGATCGCCGCCGCCATAGAGGAGGGCCGCTTCCACCATCACGGTGGGCCAGGCGCGCACCACCGGACGGCCCGGTCGCGTGCGCACCAGCCCGTCGATCAGGTGATAGCCGTAGCCCCGTTCCTGGCGGAAGCCGGGGAACTTCAGATCATGATGGCAGGCGTAGCAGTCCGAGTGCGCCAGCGCGATGTCGGGCCAGCGCGACTTGGCCAGCGCGCGGATCTTGGCGTCGTCTTTCGCCTCCTTGGCATCCAGACCGAAGAGCAACTCGGGCCAGACCTGTTGCGGCTTCTTGGCATCCAGGTTGGCACGATCGCGCACCAGCCTCATGGTCTCGCGCAGGCTGACCACGCCGCCGATCATGGCCAGCTTGGTCTGCTGGAAGTCAAAGTCTTGCAGATGATAGTTCTTGATGGCCTCTTCGTTCTTGTCGGAGACGACCTTCTTGAACCAGGGCACGTCCTTGGCGTCGCGCCAGTGCTGCGGCTCGTTCTTGGAGAAGAGGGCAATCTCGATGGGAGGCAGCGGCGGATGGCCTGCCGCCATCATCGCATGCGTGACCACCTTGCCTTCCGCGACGTTGCCCACGTGGCACGAGAGGCACAGCGTCGAACGCGTCTCGGCATCACGCAGATCCCAGAAGCCGACCTTGGCCTTCTCGTCCGGATTGAGCTTGAAGCGCCATTTCTTGGGATCGATGTGCTCGGTATTCCAGTCGGCCGAAGGGCCGTGGCAGCCGCCACAGCTCACGCCGTCCAGGGGCAGTTTGGCTTCCTCCGGCTTGTTGGCCTTGATGATGTCCTTGAGCTTGGTGGGCGTCGGCATCTCGCCGGG
>JBFWSD010001023.1:0-3405 GCA_050248575.1 Gemmataceae bacterium | reverse complement strand
CTCTGCCTGCATCCCGACGGCAAGCATCTTGCCTCGGCGGGCCGCGACACCACCGTGCGCATCTGGACCGCGGCCGACGGCAAGCTCGTCAAGGAAATCGGCAAGCCGCGCGGCGGCCAGTTCAAGGACTGGATCCACGCCGTCTCGTTCAGTGCCGACGGCCTCTGGCTCGCCGCCGCCGACATGGAAGGGGCCGTGCAAATTTGGTCCCTGCAGGGCTAGGCAATCAGCAAGCCTGTTGCGTTTTTCGCGACCCCATTGGTTGTCAATGAGAATCGCCCCTGCGCGATTCCTGCCCCTCGGTCGAAGCAGTGCCCCGTTTGCGCAATGAAGGCCCTTATCGCATTTCTCTTAGCCATTGCGGAATTTTGACTTGCGCCTTTTCGCCGGGTCTACGAGGCAAAAAGTGCGCAAACAAACGCCCCAAGTAGCGATGACCACACGACTTTGGAATCTGGTTGTGACACGGAGCGACACTCGCAACCTATTTGTCGACACAGAGCACACCCCTTCGCGGCACGCATAACGATACGCGCAGCGGGCTAATTTCCCATTATTCTGCGCCGGGCCGGGGACAAGTACGTGTCAGGTTTGTCTGTCTCATGGAGGCGCACACCCCTTCCACCGTTCCGACATGCCGATGGTGGCCTACCTCCCCGAGCACGGCGTGACCTTGTGGTCGCCAGCACGACGCGACCAGGTAACGCATTGGCGAGCCGGGCGTGTCAACTCGCGGAGGAAACCTGAACCTGTCCCGGGCTGAATCTTCTGCTCGCCGCTCACGTCTATCGGTTGAATCCCTCATCCACGAACCGCCCCGATCGGATACACTGTTGAGGGATTGCGCCAGGTTTCCACCCATGAAAGGTGAGTTATGAGATCACGCTGGAGTCCCGGTCTTGCCGCCCTGGTCTTGCTGCTCTGGTCGTCGCTCGGGCAGGCCGAGAAGGCCGCCTTCACGCCACAAGACGTGGCCAGGATTCGCGCGGTCATCGCCGCCGCGATCTCCCCCGACGGCAAGCAGATCGCTTACGTGCTGGCCGTCCCGCGCAATATTCCCAAGGAGAAAGACGGCGGCGCCTATACCGAGCTGCACGTGGTCGACATCAACGGCAACGCGCGCCCCTATCTCACCGGACAAGTCAACGTGGGCAGCGTCGCCTGGACTCCCGACGGCAAAGCCCTCTCCTTCTTGACCAAGCGCGACGGCGACGGGCACCGCTCTCTCTACGTGATGCCCATCGACGGCGGCGAGGCCCGCAAGGTCCTCGAGCACGAGACCGATATCTCCGACTACACCTGGGCCCCGGACGGCAAGCGCGTCGGCTTTCTGGCCTCCCGCGCTCCGGCCAAGGAAACCAAGAAGCAGCAAGATCAGGGCTTCACGCAAGAGATTTACGAGGAAGACTGGCAGCCCACCGAGGTGTGGCTCGGGGCCATCGACTCCAAGGAAAAGCCGAAACGACTGGAACTGGAGGGCTCCGCGTCGGAACTGCACTGGAGCCCGGGCGGCCGACGCATCGTGGTGGCCCTCGCGCCCACGCCGGGCATCGATGACTTCATCATGTTCCGCAAGGTCCGCGTCGTCGAGGTCGACACGGGCAAGGTCACCAACCTCGACAACCCGGGCAAGCTCGGGCAAATCGCCTGGAGCCCGGATGGCAAGAACATCGCCATCATCTCCGGCGAAGACGAACACGACCCGCGCGAGGGCCGGCTCTGGGTGGCCCCTTCCGAAGGGGGAAAGTGGCGCGACCTGATCCCCAACTTCAAGGCGCACGTCTCCAGCATCGCCTGGCGCGACCCGTTCAAGCTGGCCTACACGGCCGACCAGGGCGTCTTCTCCACCGTGGGCGAAGTCGACGCGGGCGGCTCCAACAGCAAGACGCTCATTCCCGCCGAGGGCCCGATCTTGCACGGCCTCACCATGTCGAAGGACGGCAAGCTCGCCGCCTTCGTCGGCGAATCTCCCGAGCATCCGGGCGAGGTTTACTTCCGCGCTCCCGAGGAAAAGAAGGCCCGCCGCCTCACCAACAGCAATCCCTGGCTGGCCGACCGCCGCTTCGCCAAGCAAGAAGTGGTCACCTGGAAGGCGCGTGACCAGCTCGAGCTGCAAGGCATCCTCGTCCGCCCGCTCGATGAGAAGAAGGGCCAGGCATACCCACTGGTGATGACCGTGCACGGCGGCCCGGAGGCGCATGTGCCCAATGGCTGGGTGACCTCGTATCACTCGCTCGGGCAACTCGGCGCGGCCCGCGGCTTCGCGGTCTTCTATCCCAACTATCGCGGTTCGACGGGCCGCGGCGTGGCCTTTTCCAAGATGGGCCAGGAGGACGCCGCGGGCAAGGAGTTCGACGATCTGGTCGACGGCGTCGACCACCTGATCAAGAGCGGCCTGGTCGACAAGGCGGCCGTCGGCATCACGGGCGGCTCCTACGGGGGTTACGCCTCCGCCTGGGGTGCGACGTACTACTCCGATCGCTTCGCCGCCAGCGTGATGTTCGTTGGCCTGTCGGACCTGATCTCCATGACGGGCACCAGCGACATTCCGCACGAGATGTTCCTGGTGCACAATCGCCGCTGGCTGTGGCAAGACTACGATTACTTCCAGAAGCGCAGCCCGATCTATCACCTGAAGAAGGCCAAGACGCCCTTGCTGATCCTGCACGGCAAGGCCGACCCGCGCGTGAACCCCGGGCAATCGCTCGAGCTCTATCGTCAGCTCAAGGTGATGGGCAAGGTGCCCGTGCGGCTGGTCTGGTATCCGGGCGAAGGGCACGGCAACCGCCGCGCCGCCTCGCGCTACGATTACAACCTCCGCCTGCTTCAATGGATGGAACACTATCTGAAGGGCCCTGGCGGTAAACCGCCCGCCTACGAGATCGACTACGGCTTCGACACGGAAGAAAAGAAGAAGTGAACGGCCGTCGGGAGAAGAAGCCCGGCTTCTCGGCGTTTTCCGCGATTTGCTCGCTCCCGGAATCCCTCTGAGTGAGCTTCACATGTCCATGAGCGCCTCGATGTCGGCATCGAGGCGGGGTGGGGCAGACAGGAGCGAGACACCAAAGAACAGGGTCAGTGACACCAGGAGGGCCACCGCGCCGCCATCGATGGCGTGCGGGATCGGGATGTCGAACAGCTTGATGCCGAAGTTGATCACGATGGCGGCCAGGACCGCCAGGTTGGCCGCGAGCGGGGTAGCCCGCTTCCAGTTGAAGCCGATGGCCACCACTGGCACGAGCGCGGCCGCAAAGATTCCCCAGCCAAAGGTGCCCAGAAGCGCCACCACGTCCCCCGAGACCAGCGAGAACCAGGCGGCCGCCGCGGCAATCCCCACGGTGCCGATGCGGGCCCAGAACAGTTCGTGATGCAGCGACCGCCCGCGCAGCCCGCGCGGGATGTCGT